>JBGPYE010000206.1:0-3913 GCA_041493095.1 Candidatus Dormibacteraceae bacterium | reverse complement strand
TGGTGCTCGGTCGTCCGCACCGGGTGGGTCGCGTCGTAGCCGACCCAGCCCCTGCCCGGCACCCAGGCCTCCGCCCAGGCGTGCGAGGCAGGGGCAACGTTGCTTGCGCCACCCACTGTGCGCCCCGAGTGGATGTAGCCGCTGACGTACCGGGCGGGCACACCCATCGCTCGGGCGACGGCGATGAGCAGGTGGGCGAAGTCCTGGCACACCCCGGCCCGCAGGGCGAGCACTTCGTCGACGGAGCTGTACACATTGGTAACCGCCCGGTCGTAGGCGAAGTCGCGGCTGATCGCGAGCGTCAGCTCGTCAAGCGCCAGCTCGACCGCCGCGCCGGAGCTCGGGTCGGCGATCGCGTGCCGGCTCGCCAGCTCGCGAATGCCGGGGACGTCTTTCACCGGCGCGCGAAAACGCAGGAAGTCGTGCACCAGCTCCTCGCCCGGGTCGCGGTCCGGCTCGCGGCCGGTCTCGACCACAGACCTGCTCGTGACGCTCAACCTTGTGTGCGGGCGTACCAGGTTGAAGTAGTGCACGTTGTTCCCGTAGCCGTCGCGATAAGCGCGAGGCTTGATCCCTGAGCTGACGTCCAGCTCGAACTCCAGGCACCGCTGCCCGTTGCCGTCCATCGGGTGAAGCCGAACCTCCATCACCGTCTCGGCGATCGGGCCCGAGTAGCGGTAGACCGTGCTGTGGACGATCTCGAGCTTCATTGCTGCTGCTGCGGCATGGCTCGCCCCTCGTCCCCGATCACGTTCGCCGGCACCTTGCTTGGGTGGAAGTAGGTCTCGCGCATGGCCAGCTCGAGCTGCCGCAGTGTGGCCCTGGTCTCGCCTTCGAACTCACGCGGGCCCTCGGCGACGATCTGGGTGCTGGTCTCGAGGAACATACCGTGCAGCCGCGACAGAACGCGCTTCGGTTTTGAGCGGCGGCCTGGACCGTCGATCCGGGTCACCGAGTCGAGCGCAACTCGGGCCGAGAAAACCGCCGAGCGCGGCAGGGTCGGGTCGAGGAGCAGGCATTCGATCACGCGCTCAGGCGTCACACCTCCCGAGTACCGCGCCTGGTACGACTCGAACGCGAAGCAGGACTTCAGCACCGCGGACCACTCGAGCGCGTCCTCCGGCGAGTCGGCCAGTTCCGCCGATTTGCGGGTCACGATGGTGGTCACGTTGGCAGTGCGCTCGAGGAACTTTCCCAGGCGCACGAAATCCCGCGCCTCGCCGAGCTGCATGGTGTCCATCAGCAGGCCGTCGACCAGCCTGATGCTTAGCTGCACGTCGGTGAGGTAGGGATACAGGTCCGGCTTCCACGTGGGTTCCTGCACTCGCCAGTGCAGAGCATTGACCTGTTCATAAAGCTCGGTGGGCAGGGAGGGACGAACCGCCTGCGCGGCGAGGCGCGCCGCTGCCACGCTCCCCCGCACCGACGGCCCGAGCGAACCCGTGACGACAACCTCGACCGCCTGGTCTCGGCGGCTCGTGTCGTTGCCCCGCCACCCCGCCAGCTCCATGAACCTGGTCCAGAACTCGGGTCCCGGTTCGTCCGTGCGGTCGAGCGAGAGCGCGACGTGCACGCTCAGGATGCGGGCGAGGTGGTCGGCGCGCTCCAAGTGCCTGCCGAGCAGCGTCAGAGAGGTGGCCCCCCGGCTAAGCATCGTCGGCCTGGTCTTCCTCGCCTTTCTCGTCTTCTGCCATGACCCACGTGTCCCGGCTGCCGCCGCCCTGCGAGCTGTTGACGACCAGCGACCCTTCCTTGAGCGCAACTCGGGTCAGCCCGCCGGGGGTGACGTGAACGTCAGGGCCCGTGAGGACGAACGGGCGCAGGTCCTGGTGGGTGCGACGCAGCCGGCCGTGGTCGAAGATCGGCTGCACTGAGAGGGCCACCACCGGCTGCGCGATGAAGCTTCGCGGCCGCGCCTCGATCCGCCGCCGGAAGTCTTCGCGCTGCTCCTTGGTCGACTCCGGGCCGATCAGCATCCCGTAACCGCCGGAGGCGTCGACGGTCTTGACCACCAGCTGCTCCAGGTGCTCGACCACGTAACGGCGGTCATCGTCGAACGCGCAGAGATACGTTTCCACGTTCGGCAGGATCGGGTCCTCGTCGAGGTAGTAGCGGATGATCTTGGGCACCAGCGCGTAAACCGCCTTGTCGTCGGCGACGCCGTTTCCCAGCGCGTTGGCGATGGCCACGTTCCCGGCCCGGTAAGCGTTGACGAGTCCGGCGACACCGACCAGCGATTCCTGCCGCCCAAAGATCGGGTCGAGCCAGTCGTCGTCCAGGCGCCGGTAGATCACGTGCACCGGCTTGAGGCCGCGCGTGGTGCGCATGAAAACGTAGTCCTGGTCGACGACCAGGTCGGTCCCTTCCACGAGCTCGATCCCCATCTGCTTGGCGAGGTACAGGTGCTCGTAGTAGGCGGAGTTGTTGATGCCCGGCGTGAGGAGGACCACGGTCGGGTCGTCCACGCCCTTGGGCGCCAGCCATCGCAGGTGCCGCAGCAGCTCGTGGACGTAGCCTTCGACCGGCCGCACGGGGTACCCGGCGAACAGGTCGGGCATCACGCGCTTCATGACGTGGCGGTTGGCGAGCACGTAGGAGACCCCCGAAGGCGTGCGCAGGTTGTCCTCCAGCACGAAAAAGTCGCCTTTATGGTCCCGGACGAGGTCGATGCCGGCGATGTGTGCGTGGATTCCGTGCGGGACGGGCAGGCCTTCGATCTCGCGGAGGTACTGAGGGCTCGTGAGCACGATCTCCGGAGGGACCGCCCGCTGCTGCAGGATGAGCTTGCGCCCATACACGTCGTCGAGGAAGAGGTTCAGGGCCGCCAGGCGCTGCTTGAGCCCCGCCTCCAGGCGCGTCCAGGTGTGGGCTGAGATCAGCCGCGGGATGATGTCGAAGGGGAAGACCTTCTCCGTCCCCTGCGCATCCGGGTACACCGCAAAGGTGATCCCGTGGTTGCGGAACATCTGCATGGCGAGGTCGTGCCGGCGGGCGAGCTCCTTCGGTCCGAGCTGGTTGAGCTGCTCGTAGAGCCGCCGGTAGGCAGGTCTCGGCCGGCCGGCCTCCGCAAGCATTTCGTCATAGAAACCGTCTACCTGGTATCCGGCATCAAGGGATTTCACGGAGGCCACCGTTATAGTTTCGCCATCCCGACACCACGGCAGACAATCAACGTGCGCGTCGGCTGCGAGTTCAGCTACGACGTGAGCGCTCCAACTCCTGTCACCGTGCAGGTCCGCCCGCGGTCGGATTCGAGCCACCAGCTCGTGTCCGAAACCTGGTCGACCACACCCTCGGTGCCCGTCGATGAGTACGCCGACGTCTACGGCAACCCGGTCAAGCGCTTCGTGATGCCTTCGGGGCCGCTGGTCCTCCGCTACGACGCGATTTGCGCCGTCCCCGACGAGGCCGACCCCGACGGCACGGCCGTACAACAGCGTCCGATCGAGGAGCTCCCGGGTGAAGTACTTCATTTCACGCTGCCCAGCCGCTACTGCCTTTCGGACGAGCTCATGGCAATGGCGTGGGACCTGTTCGGCCAGACGCAGCCAGGAGGCGCGCGCGTGCAGGCGATCTGCGACTGGGTGCACGACAACATCCGGTTCAAGTACGGAACGAGCAATCCGCTGACCACGGCCTCCGATGTGCTCCGGGACCGCATCGGGGTGTGTCGCGACCTCACTCACGTCGCGATCAGCTTCTGCCGTGCGATGAACATCCCCACGCGGTATGTATTCGGCTATCTGCCCGACATCCATGTACCGTTCAACCCCGACCCGATGGACTTCGCCGCCTGGATGGAGGTCTGGCTGGACGACCGGTGGTGGACCTTCGACCCGCGCAACAACGAGCGGCGGACCGGGCGGGTGCTGATCGGCCGCGGCCGCGACGCCCTTGACGTGGCGATGCTGAC
>JBGPYE010000113.1:0-6025 GCA_041493095.1 Candidatus Dormibacteraceae bacterium | reverse complement strand
GTGCCCCAGATGCCGGCGAGTCCGTGCGCCGGCAGCGCGCCCACCGGGTCGTCGAGAACCCGATCGAGGGCGAGCACGCCCACCACGACTATTACTCCCGCAACCGCACCGATGACTACACCGGCCCACGGCTCGACGTAGCCTGAGGGTGCTGTGATTGCCACCAGCGCGGCGATCGCGCCGTTGCCGATCATGCCGACGTCCATGGTCCTGGTGATCAGGTAGACCGTGACCAATGCCGCCACCGCACCGCCCGCCGCGGCGAGGTTGGTGACCACGACGACGTCTGCGAAGTGCAGGTTCGTGGCGTTGAGAGTCGAACCGGGGTTGAAGCCGAACCAACCGAACCAGAGGATCAGCACGCCGAGCTGGGCAAGGGGCATGTTGTGCCCCGGGATTGCATTCGACCGGCCCTTCTCGTACTTCCCGATTCGAGCGCCCAGGAGGAGAAGGCCTGCCAGCCCGGCAGTCGCGCCCGTTAGATGTACGACCGTCGACCCGGCGAAGTCCTGCGAGCCGAGGGTGGCCATGAGATATCCGCCCCCGAACAGCTGGTGGCTGATAAGTGGATAGATGAAAGCAGCAAACGGAACGCCGAACAGGATGTAGACGATGAACTTGGTGCGCTCCAGCATCGTCCCCCACACGATGGCCAGGGAGACGGCGCAGAAGACGAACTCAAAGAACCACTTCCCGGCCGCGGGCACAGTGCTGGCGGCGATCGCCGGTAGGTCCATGGTCGAACCCGGGCTGAACGTTGGGAAGAAGCCGCTGCCCCCGATGAAGGCAAATGCCCCGCCCGCTCCGAAAGCCACGCCGAACCCCACGGCCCAGTAGGCGATCGAGCTGACGCTGAGGTTGGTTATGACCTTGGCCACCACCGTGCCGACGTTCTTCATCCGGCTGAAGCCGACCTCGAGCATCGCGAAGCCCGCCTGCATGAACATCACGAAGCACGCGGCCACGATCACCCATACGGTGTCGGCCGCGACGCTTGCGGCCGAGGTCGCGGTGGTGTCATCCGCGAAGGCCGCCACCGGAACGAAAGCCGCGAGCAGTGCGATTCCTGAGGCGAGGCCGAGCCTCGTCAGGTGAAACTTCGGTCTGGACAACGAACTTCACCTCCCTGAGTTGATGGGGTCAGGCTAAGAGCCCGCAAGGTCGGCTCGAAACGTGTGATCGAAACGAACGCGATGCGGATGTCTCGTGTATTGCGCACGAGGCCGCCTGGCCTGTGGATATCTTTTGTCGTGCGCACCACACATAAAGACCCGCTTCCGATTCGTGAGGGTGGCACCGTGATCTGGACCCGAGTCGCCCATACGATTGGTCAAGAGCCCGTCAAGTCCAGCAAAGGTCAAGGGTTCATGGAGGGTGTTCATGGCGATACAGACGAAGTCGGGGAGCAAGACAAGCCCGCGCGAGGTGATCGAGCGCGCGAAGGCTGAGGGCGTCGAGGTCGTCGACGTCCGGTTCATCGATCTGCCCGGGACGTGGCAGCACTTCAGCCTCCCGATCGGGGAGCTCGAGGTCGACAGCTTTACGGACGGCCTGGGATTCGACGGTTCAAGCATTCGCGGATTCCAGGCGATCGATGAGAGCGACATGCTGCTGATACCTGACCCGGACTCGGCGACGATCGACCCTGTCCTCACGCACAAGACGCTGTTCCTGATCTGCGATGTCGTCGACCCGATCAGCCGGCAGCCGTACTCGCGAGACGCGCGGTTCATCGCCAAGAAGGCTGAGGAGCACCTGCGGAAATCCGGCATCGCGGATGTGAGCTACTGGGGCCCCGAGGCGGAGTTCTACCTCTTCAACTCACTCCGGTTCGACCAGAACGCGCACAGCGGCTATTACTACATCGACTCGGAAGAGGGGATCTGGAACTCGGGCAAAAACTCCGAGCCAAACCTCGCTTTCCGGCCGAGGCACAAAGAGGGCTACTTCCCGGTGCCGCCGACAGACAAGTTCCAGGACCTGCGCTCCGAGATCATGCTCAAGCTGATCGAGGCCGGCGTGCGGGTCGAGGTCCAACACCACGAGGTCGGCACGGCCGGCCAGGCCGAGATCGACATGCGCTTCGACACGCTCACCACTATGGGCGACAAGATGATGGTCTTCAAATACATCATCAAGAACGTTGCCGCGCAGCACGGTTACGTCGCGACCTTCATGCCGAAGCCTCTCTTCCAGGACAACGGGTCGGGCATGCACGTGCACCAGAGCCTCTGGAAGGATGGCCAGAACCTGTTTGCGGACAAGGCCGGATACGCGGGATTGAGCGAGATGGCCGTGCACTACATCGGCGGCCTCCTGAAGCACGCACCGGCGCTGCTCGCAATCTGCGCGCCGACCACCAACTCATACCGCCGCCTCGTTCCCGGCTACGAAGCGCCGATCAACCTCGTCTACTCCAAGCGCAACCGTTCGGCGTGTGTCCGGATCCCGATGTACTCGACCGACCCGAAGACCAAGCGAGTCGAGTTCCGCTCGCCGGACCCGGCGGCCAACCCTTACCTCGCATTCGCTGCCTGCCTGATGGCGGGACTCGACGGAATCAAGCACAAGATCGCTCCGCCCGAGCCTGTGGACAAGGACATCTACGAGCTCGAAGGCGAGGAGAAGGCGAAGATCAAGTCGGTGCCTGGATCACTCGCGGAATCGCTCGACGCCCTCGAGAAGGACCACGCCTTCCTGCTCGAAGGCGGAGTTTTCACCAAGGACGTCATCGACACGTGGATCGACTACAAGCGCAAGAAAGAGGTCGACCAGGTCGCTCTTCGGCCGCACCCGTGGGAGTTCATGCTCTACAGCGACGTCTAAATTCGCGAATCACTCTCCATGGAGGGCCTCGGGGTTATCCCGCAGCCCTCTTCTTTTTCTCACCTCCCCGCCCCCAGGGGAGGTCGGCGCTGCCCGCAGGGCACGGCCGGGTGGGGGCGTACCCCCAGCTCCTACCTACATCCCCAGCATCGCGCGGGCCCGGAGCGCGATCGAGATCGCGACCCGCGTTTCCGGGTCGTCGAGCTGCAGACCCGTGAGCGACTGGATCCGCTCCACGCGATAGGACATCGAGTTGATGTGGATGCCGAGGTGGCGTGCAGCTGCGCGCCGCACCCACCGCGCCGCGGCCAGCGCCTCGAGCGTTTCGAGCAACGGGGTGTCGCGCGACTGCGCGTACTCGAGCAGCGTGCCGAGCAGCTCGTTCACGAATCGGCGCAGCGCATCAGGACTCTGCACCTCAAGCAGCAACCTGAATGCGCCCAATGAGCGATACGAGGCGACGCGTCCGCGGCCGCCCGCGCGTCGGGTCAACCGCAAAGCCTGGCGGGCCTCGATGTGCGATCGCGCGAGCTCGCCGACTCCATTCGCCAGGTTGCCGATGCCGACCGAGGCGGTGCCGGGCTTCATCACCGGCGCCGCGGCACCGAGCAGCTGGCCCGCCAGCTTTTCAACGGTGGCCAGATCGGCCGCCACCTCATCGGGGATCAGGAACACGGCAGAGGCCGATCGCACGATGGTCAGCGTGCCCGGCAGCCGCGAGCGGATCACACCGCTGAGGGCGGCGTCCAGGCGGTCCAGCTCGCCACGCGCGCCGAGCGCCGCCTCGGTTTCATCGTCATCTGGTTCGAGCACGACCACCCATGCCCGCTGCGGCAGCCGGTGACCCAGCCGTTCCGCCTGGCGCGCCACGCGCTCCGCCTCGTCGGCTTCGAGCCCGCCGGCGAGAACTTCCTCGACCAGGTCTCCGCGCAGCCGGCGCTCGACCTCGGCCGCGGCCCGCTCCTTTGAGAGCTCGAGGGCGAGCACCGTCGACCCGTGCTCCAGCGCACGCCGCCTGCCTTCCGAGTCAACCGTCTTCTCGTCCACGCTGACCGCCAGCATTCCCAACACGTCGGACCCCGCCCGGACCGGAACCACGTCGAGCGCGCGAGCGGGCCGGCCGGCGTTGATCCTCACCTCGCGCGCACCCGCCTGGCCGAGCGGGCTCGGCAAATGGATACGCGGCGGCATGCCGTCTGACGACTCCCCCGCTCCCCGGACCCGATAACCATCGGGCGAGTAGAGCGCCGCGTGGCCGCCGGCAAGCGAGCCCACGACCTCGAGGATCGACCGAATTCCGGCGCCTTCGAGCGAGAGCTTGGTGAATCGCTCGTGGATGTCGTGTGACAGCTGAATCTCGGCGAGCTGCACCTCGGTGCGTCGCTGCAGCTCGCTGCGTTCGAGGATTCCCGCCACCTGACCGGCAATCGCGCGCAAGAAGTCGATGTCACCTGAATTGAAGTCGCGCCTTTCGGCGCTCTGGACGTTGAGCACGCCAACCAGCCGCGGCCCGGACTCAATGGGGACGGAGAGCATCGAGTGGAAGCGATCCTCATCAAGGCCCGGCACCCATTTCCAGTGAGGCTCCTTGCTCACGTCCGGTACGACAGCAGGCCGCCTGCTCTCCGCGACCCAGCCGGTGATGCCCTCGCCGACCGGCATCACCACCTTGCCGACCATCCTCTCGTTGAGGCCGTTGGTGGCGGTCAGCAGGAGCTCGCGCCCCCGCCCCGTCACCAGGTATAGCGAGCACACGTCGGTTCCGATCGCGGAGGTCGCCTCGCGGATGATCAAATCGAGGAGCTCGTCAGGGCGCTGAGTGGCCGCGGCCGCCTGTGCGAGACGAACCAGGAAGCTGAGCTCGCGGGCGGCCAGGCTCGAATCGCCATTGGCGGTGGTGGTCGCCACGCGACCATCGTTCACCTTGCGGCGGCTCTTCAACCTCGTGTTAACAACACAATCATTGCCCTTGTGCCTAGTGTGACTCATACAGACGCCGAGCGAGCCGTCCAATGCCGCCAGAGGGCGTTAGGCTAGGCGCAGAAGTGACTTCTCCCCACTACGGTCATTGGCGCGAGCATTTCGCCGGCGTCGACCTGCCCGTGCCGGTCTCCGGGGGAGGCACGGTCACCGGGATCAACTTCGACAACGCGGCCAGCACCCCGCCGCTGAAGCGGGTCCGCGATGCGGTCACGGGATTCTCCGAGGTCTACTCGAGCGTCCACCGCGGCACCGGCTACAAGTCGCGCCTAGCCACGGAGGCGTACGAGCAAGCCCGCGAGGTCGTGGCCCACTTCCTCGGGGTCGACGACCGTTCGCAGGTCGTGATCTTCGTCAAGGGCACGACGGATGCTTTGAACCGGATCGCCGCCGAGCAGGAAAGGCTCGACGGCCGCCAGGTGCTCGTGACCGAGATGGAGCACCACGCCGACCTGCTTCCCTGGCGACATCGCAGCGGCCACGTGATGGTCGGCCTCTCGGACGACGGCCACATTGACCTCGACGCGATCCAGCATGCGTTGAAGGTTGGCGGCGGAAACATCGGCCTGGTTGCTGTCTGCGGAGCATCCAACGTCACCGGCTTCGTCTCCCCCATCCACGAGGTCGCCGAGCTCGCGCACCGTCATGGCGCCCTGGTCTCGATCGACGCCGCCCAGCTGGCGCCCCACCACCGGATCGACATCCGGCCGTCAAGCGACCCCGGCCATCTCGATTTCGTTTCGCTGTCCGGCCACAAGATGTATGCGCCCTATGGCGCGGGAGTGCTCGTTGCGCCACGCGATTTCTTCACGGGAGCACCAGAGGTCATGGGCGGCGGAGCGATCAGCATCGTCACCTGGGACGACACCGTATGGGCGGACCTTCCCGACCGCGAGGAAGCGGGCTCACCGAATGTGATCGGGGCGGTCGCTCTGGGCGTGGCGATCGAAACACTGGTCGAGCTCGGCTTCGACGAGATGCTTAATCACGAGGTCGAGCTGGGTTCGAGCCTGCTCACACGGCTGAGCCGCATCCGGGGCGTCGGCGTGCTCGGAGGGCCGGATGCGCCGGCGGGAGCGAAGCGCCTCGGCCTGGCCAGCTTCGTCGTCGAGGGACACCACCATGGTCTGGTCGCAGCCGCCCTGAGCCACGAGTGGGGCATCGCGGTCCGAAACGGCTGCTTCTGCGCCAACCCGTACGTGTTCCACCTGCTCCACAT
>JBGPYE010000212.1:0-3740 GCA_041493095.1 Candidatus Dormibacteraceae bacterium | reverse complement strand
GTGCTTTGCGCCTCGGTCGCTCGCCGGACAACGACATCATCCTGCGAGACCCCGCGACCAGCGGCCACCACGCGCGCGTCGAGCGGCGAGTGGAGACGTTCTGGATCGTCGACCTTGGCAGCACGAACGGGACCCTCGTCAATGGCGAGCCGATTCAGGAGAAGGAGCTCAACAGCGGCGACCGGATCACCATCGGCCAGAATGCGGTTACGTTCTCAGTGATCGGGTCTTAGTCGGTCTACTGATGCGGCTTCGGATCGCCTGGGCGACCGATCCCGGTCTCGAGCGTGAGGAGAATGAGGACGCGGTCGTCGTCTGGCGCAACAAGGCGGGCCTCGACACTCTGCTCGTGGTCTGCGACGGGATGGGTGGACACGCGGCCGGCCAGACGGCAAGCTCGATCGCATCCAAGACCGTGACGCGGATCCTGGCCGAAGATGGGGAAGAAGGGCCCGACATCGAGCGCTTGAAGCGCGCGTGCAAGGAGGCGAACACCGCGGTGTTCGAGGCGGCGCGCGACAACCCTGACTGGTCCGGTATGGGCAGCACGATGGTCATCGCCGCGATCCGATCCGGCGAAGTCGCGCTGCTCAACGTTGGCGACAGCCCCGCGTATCTGTTTCGCAACGGGTTCCCGAAGCTGGTGTCGCAGGATCACTCGTGGCCTGCGGAGCAGGTCCGGCTCGGCCTGATCAAGCCCGAGGACGTCGCCACGCATCCGCTCAAGCACAGGCTCACGCGCGCGGTCGGGGTGTGGGAGCAGATCCAGCCGTTCACCGACAAGATGAAGCTGGAGGAAGGCGACGCGGTGGTGCTGTGCAGCGATGGAGTCGAGACGGCAGGCGTGAGCGTCGAAGAGATGGGGCGGCTGCTGTTGAAGGACGGCAATCTTGACCGTGGGGCGGAGAGGGTCATCGAGCGATGTCGCGAGCTGGGTGCGCCCGACAACGTAACGCTGGCGGTGGCTCGCGTTGAAGTCGATGTCACGAAGACTGCTGTTCTGCCGAAGTTGAAGCTTTAGCGGACCGCCCCGCATCCGCCCCGCCTTCGCGGCGGGGCACCTTCCCCCTGCGGGGGAAGGTGCAGTCGGGCCGCCCAAAGTGCCCTTCCCCCTTTGGGGGAAGGGGGCGCGAAGCGCCGAATGGGGGGCGGTGTCCTTCAGTAAGCGCTGGCCAGCAGCTCCGTCACATGCTGCACCTTCATGCTTGATTTGCGCGATCGAAGGCCCGCCTCAAGCTGCATCTGACACCCCGGGTTTGCGCTGACAACGACGTCCGCGCGCGTCGCGGTCAGGTCGTCGAGCTTTTCTTGCAGGATCCGGTTGGACATCGCCGGCTCGAGCGTGCTGTAGAGGCCCGCCGCCCCGCAGCAGATCTCTGGGTGCCGCATCTCGACGAGCTCCACGCCGGGCACCGACCTGATGAGGTCGCGAGGTTGCTTCCGGATGCGCTGAGCGTGTGCCAGGTGGCATGCGTCCTGGTAGGTCACGCGCAGCTTCACATCGCGTTTCGGCTCGGGCAGCCCGATCTCCGCGAGCCACTCCGTGATGTCCTTGACCCGGCCTTTCAGCTCGGGATAAAAGTCCTTGAGGTGCGCTCCGCAACCGGCCGAGTCCACCACCAGCGCGTCGAAGTTACCGGCGAGGTACATGCGCGTGTTGTCATCCCGCAGGTGCTCGGCGGTCTCGAGGTCGCCGTTGTGCGCGAACAGTGCGCCGCAGCAGCGCTCACCGGGCGGAAACCAGACCTCGCAACCCGCAAGCCGCAGCAGCTTCACCGCCGCGACATGTGATTGCGGATAGAGGATGGGCATCACGCAGCCGACGAGGAAAGCCACCCGATGCTTCCGCTCGCCGATCGCGGGCGCAACGTCGCCGGGCGGACGGTTGAATTGCGGCCGGAGCCGTGGCAGCTGGCGGGCCGGGCGCACCACCGACGTGAGCTGGAATGCCTGGGCCGCGCGCGTCAACCAACCGAAAGCGCGCAGCCGGCCGGGGTGCGGTAGCAGCTGCCGCAGAGCAACGCGGCTCACCGTTCGCTTGACTGATGGCCGCCGCAACTTTTCTACCTCGGCCCGGCCGGTCTCGATGATCCGGCCGTAGGGCACGCCAGACGGACACACCGCCTCACAGGTGCGGCAGCCGAGGCAGAGGTCGATGTGACGCACCTGCTCTTCATCGAACGGCAGCGTGCCGCGCTTCCACTGGGTCATCAGGTAGATGCGGCCGCGCGGCGATTCGGTTTCGAGGCCGGTGACCCTGAAGGTGGGACATGCGTCGAGGCACAGTCCGCAGTGGACGCAGGTCGCGAGGTCGTCGTCGCTCAGGAGCTCGAAAGGTGCAGTTTTCAAACTACAAAGCGTCCCGGGTTCAGGATGCCATCAGGGTCGAAGGCGTGTTTCAAGCGCTGCATGATCTCGATCGTCGCAGGCGGCGTGCCCCACGCTCCGACCGAGGTCATCACCTCCGGTGGCGCAGCCATTAGGACCAGCGATCCCTGCGCCCTTTCCGCAGCGCGCCGAATTTCGCCGACGGCCTCGGCCTCGCCTTCGAACGACCAGTGCGCGATGCCGATGCCTGGCGAGGCCCACCAATTCGATTGCGGCGGCAACGCCTCGAGAATGCCGCGCAGCGCCGCCGGGGGCACCGCGATGCGCGCCCAGGATTCGGATGCGCGCCGTGAGTGCTCAGCCCATACCTCGGTGCCGGCGCTCGGCCATCCGAGCTCGGCCACCATCCGGTCGACAGCGATTGGGCTGCCAAAGAACCGCGCGAGCACACGTCCGTCAGAGAACAGCTCCAGCGCGGCCGGCGCGAGGGGCAACGCAAATGCGCTGTCGACAGCTGCCCACGCGGCGTCCATCGACTGATTGGAGATTTCGAGCGTCACGTCGTGCAGCGGCCGAGGGAAGACCTTGAAAGAAGCGGCCACGATCACGCCCAGCGAGCCGAGGGCGCCGTGGTGCAGCTTCATCAGGTCATAGCCGCTGACGTTCTTGACGACCCGCCCGCCCGCGCTCGCGAGATGGCCGTCTGGCTGCGCGACACGGATTCCGATGAGGAAGTCGCGTGCCGAGCCGAAGCGCTGGCGGAGCGGACCTGTCCAGCCCGTTGCAAGCAGGCCGCCGATGGTGTGGCCGGGGGAGTTGAAGGGATCGAGAGGCAGGAACTGGCCGGCCTTGGCAAGCTCCTCCTGGAGCGCCTCCAGCGTTATGCCCGCCTCCACGCTCACGACCATGTCGGCTTGCGAGTGCTCGAGCACGCGGTCGAGCAGGGTCGTGTGGAGCTCGACATCGCAGCGCGATGGCGCACCGCCCATGCCGCTTGCCCTGCCTCCGCCGACAGCCACGACCGCCGACCTGCTCACGGCCGCCTCGTGCAGGCGCTTGGCAAGGTCCTCTGCCGTCGCGGGCTTTTCGACCACGGGCGCCTTGAGGGGTCCCCGCGAACTCACGGCGGGAACACTCTGAGTTCGTGGGGTTCTCTCACCACCATTTGGCCTCGACGGCGAGCCCGGTGCGCCCCGCCAGGTGAACGTGCTTGCGAGTGGGGTCGGGGAAGATCTTGCCGGGATTCATGATCCCGTTTACGTCGAGCGCTTGCTTGACACGCTGCATCGCGTCGAGGTCGTCAGCGCTGAAGACCCACGGCATGAACGCGGCCTTCTCGAGCCCGATGCCGTGCTCACCCGAGAGCGCGCCGCCAAGCTCCACGACCGCCCGCAGCATTTCCTCGCCCGCGC
>JBGPYE010000264.1:0-2667 GCA_041493095.1 Candidatus Dormibacteraceae bacterium | reverse complement strand
CTTCGAGTTGGCGACCATGAGGGTGCCGGTCGCGCCGCCCTGCGCGCGAAGCGGCACGAAGATCGCCGGTCCGACGCGTCCGAGCCGGACCATCGGTTGATATGCGCCGCGGTGGGCGCTCGCGTCTTCCGTGACGAGTGTTCGGCCGGACTCCATGACCTCGCCCGAGATCGATTTTGCCGCCGGTACCGACTGGCCGCGTACCTGTACGGCTTGCGCGCCCACCGCAGCGGCGACCACGAGCTGGCCCGGGAACGAGCTTGCCGTCAGGATCGATGCCGCGTCGGCGCCGGCCAGCTCACGCGCGTGCTCCGCGATCCCCGCCGCCAGCGAGTCCGCGTCGGCGCCGGCCAGCATCTCGCCGGTGATGTCTCGAAGCGCGTCAAGCCACTGCTCTCGCCGGCGGGTCTCCTCATACAGGGTGGCGTTCGCGATCGCCGCTCCCGCCTGGGTGGCCAGGATGACGACCGATTCCTCATCGTCCTTGCTGAAGTCGGCGGCGGAGCGCTTGTCGGTCAGATAGATGTTGCCGAAGACCTTCCCCATGGCTTGCACCGGCGCCCCGAGGAAACTGCGCATCTGAGGGTGATTCGCCGGAAAACCCACCGACATCGCGTGTTCCGCGATGATCGTTATGCGGAGCGGCTTCGGCTGCTGTATCAGCAGTCCGAGGATCCCACGCCCGCGCGGCAGCGGCCCGATAGCCCGCCTTTGCTTGGCCGAAAGCCCGGTCGTGATGAACTCCACCAGATCGCCTCCTTCGCCGATCACACCCAATGCGCCGTATCGCGCATCGGTGACCTGTGCCGCGAGATCGACGATCCGCTGCAGCACGATCGGCAGAGAAAGCTCTGAAGCGAGCGTCAGGCCCGCTTCGAGGAGAACGTCCTTGCGATCCTGTTGGCGACTCACGGTGGCGAATTTACGCTAACTCCCGGACGAACCTCAACGACCGCATGCGGCCTAGACTTTTCGGGCCGGAGGCCCATCCGTGCCCGGGCCATTAGACCCTAGAACGGCAACCGGTGCGGTGGAAAGCTCTTGTCATGGACACCACAAAGAGTTTCCAGAGAATCCTCCTCGCCACCGACGGCAGCGAAGCGTCGAAGGCGGCGGTGGACGCTACGATCGCGATCTCGAAGTCACCAACTGCGAAAGTCAGGGTCGCGCACGTCTGGAACCTCGAGGTGCACCATCGCCACGGGCACTGGGACGTCGAGATGCGCAGCGAGGCGGAGAAGCTTGTCGACGTTACCGTTGAGCGGCTGTTCCACGCGGGGGTGATCGCAGAACGTGAGATCTGCCGTGCGGACAGCAAGCATGTTGCTGCCGCCATTGCCTGCGCGGCCAAGGCATTCGAAGCCGACCTGGTCGTCATCGGTTCACGCGGCCTTTCGGATTGGCAGTCGTTGACCCAGCACAGCGTCACCCACCAACTGCTGTGCGGACTGGATTGCCCCGTGCTGATTGTTCGTGGCGCGGCAAGTGGCGCTCCGATCAAGGTATCGAAGGTTCTACTTGCGATCGCCGGCGGTGACGACCTGGCGCCTGGCGTTCGGGCAGCTGTGGCCGTTGCGCATCCGGACGCGTCTGTAATGGTCGTGCACGTCGCCCAGGCAATCGTCGGGGTCCAGGGCTTCGCCTACGTCGAATCCGGTGATGAGATCCGCGAGACGATGGCGCAAGCCTGCCGGCTGCTCGGCGATGAAGGGGTGGAAGTTCAGGGTGTGGTCGCACACCAGGGCCCCGTTCCGAAGGCGGTGGCCGAGATCGCCAAGGACTGGAATGCAGACCTGATCGTGATCGGCTCCAGCCGCATGGGCAACATCGGGAGCCTCTTCCTGGGTTCCGTGTCGCACGACCTTCTTCACATCACAGATCGGCCAGTGCTTATCGCCGAGCGAGTGACTTCATGACCAGCCTGCCTCGCCACCGGACCGTTTCGGATGTCATGACAAGCCGCGTCCACGTGGCAAGTCCGCTTGCGCCCTTCAAGCTGCTGGTGCGGTTGATCGAGGAGAACCGCGTCAGCGCCATCCCGATCGTCGATCGGCAAGGCATGCCAGTCGGAATCGTTTCGGAGTCCGACCTGCTGCTCAAGGAGCGGCGCGTCGAGCTGGAAACTTCACGCGACTTCCTACATCTTCAGAAAGGCCGCCAGGAAAGGGCTAAGGCCGCGGGCACAGTGGCATCGGATGTGATGACCTCTCCCGCAATCACAGTAGCTTCCGACACCGGCCTTGGTGAAGCTGCGCGCCTGATGCAGGAGAGCAATGTGCGACGCCTCGTCGTGATCGACCCACGCGGCCGCATCGCCGGCATCGTGAGCCGGAGCGACCTGCTACAGGTTTTCCTTCGCTCCGACGAGGAGCTGCGTGAAGAGATCGCGGGCAAGTTGATCCCTGCAATTCTGTTGTCGGAACACTCCGTCGACGTCGCGGTCAGCTGGAACATCGCCACACTCTCGGGTGAGGTCGACCGGAAGACCGACGCGGAGATGTTGACCCGCCTGACCAAAGAGCTTGACGGGGTTGTCGGAGTGGTGGATCGGCTCAGCTACCGCTGGGACGACAAAGACAATTGGCCGGTTCAGCCGGTGTCACCCGAGCGCATCTTCAAGGCGGTCTAGCTAAAGCCAATTCACGAGTTGAGTTCTGTCCCGAAGCG
>JBGPYE010000168.1:0-4726 GCA_041493095.1 Candidatus Dormibacteraceae bacterium | reverse complement strand
TGAAACCAGCCGCCCGTAAGATTCGAACGTGGCGAAGGGGAAGCGGGGGCGGGTGGTCCTGATCGACGCCCACAGCCTCATCTATCGGGCGTTTTTCGCCCTGCCGCCGATGAGCACCTCCGACGGCCAGGTGACCAACGCCGTCTATGGGTTCACGTCGATGCTGGCGATCGTCCTCGCGTCGCGACCCGAGTACGCGATCGCGGCTTTCGACGTCGGCGCGCCGACATTTCGCTCCAAGGAATACGCGGAGTACAAGGCCGGCAGGCGGGCGATGCCAGACGACCTGCGGCCCCAGATCGAAAAGGTGCGCGACGTGCTGGAGAGCTTTTCGATTCCTATCCACGGGATCGAGGGCTTCGAGGCCGATGACGTCATCGGAACGCTCTCGCGTCTCGCGGAAGAGAGAGGACACGCCGTCACCATCGTCTCGGGCGACCTCGACTGCCTGCAGCTGGTCAGCGAGTCGGTCGAGGCACTCGTGCCCAGGCGAGGCATCACCGACACTTTCTTGTACGGGCCCGACCAGGTTAGGCAGCGCTACGGGTTCGAGCCGGCGCAGCTGATCGATTTCAAGGCCCTTCGCGGCGATAGTTCGGACAACATCCCAGGAGTTCCTGGCGTCGGCGACAAGACCGCGGCGAAGCTGGTGCAGGACTTCGGCAGCATCGAAGCCCTGCTCGAGCGCGTCGACGAGCTGCCCGACGGCAGGCTGAAGACATCGCTCAAGGCCCACGCAGACCAGGTGCGCCTTGGGAAGCGCATGGTCACCATCGTTCGCGACGTCCCTGTCGAGCTGGAGCTCGAACGCGCCCGCTGGACGCGATACGACTACGAGAAGGTCCGGCTGGTCTTCGACCGGATGGAGTTCAGGCAGCTCCTGAGCCGCTTCCCTCCGCCCGACCAGGTTCCTGTCCAGCCCAGCCTTGCATTCGAGGCCGCGCCTCGACCCGCGGGCTTGAAGGTGGTCGAGGATCCGACCGAGGCCGCCAGCCTGCTGGTCGGCTCGCCGGATGTTGGCGTGTTCGCATTCACCGACACTGCGGGTCGCACCGCGCGCGTCCATGGACTCGGCGTGTCGACCGGGAAGAACACCTTCTATGTCGCGGGCCAGGACGCGATGGACGCCGTCGCAAGCACGCTCTCCGGCCGCCCCATCGCGGGCCATGACGCCAAGGAGACAGAGCTCGCGCTGCGCTCGCTCGGCGGTGGAAAGCGGGACTGGGTCTTCAGCACATTCCTCGCTGCATACCTGCTCGGCGCAGGCTCGCGCGACCCACGTCTAGAAGACCTCGCGCGTGAGTTCCTCGAGGTCAACCTGGTCAGCACGGAGCAGCTGTTGGGCACCGGGCGCGCCGCGCGCAAGACTGCGGACGTCGAGGTGAACGAGGCGGCGGAGTTTGCGGCTCGCAGGGCTGAGGCCATCCTCAACCTGAGGCCTCGACTCGAGGCAGAGATGCGAAATCTCGGTGTCGATTACCTCTTCCACGAAATCGAGCTGCCGCTGGCGGGCGTGCTTGCCGACATGGAGTCGGAGGGCGTCGCGATTGACGTCCCTTACCTCAAGCAGATGCAGGACGAGCTGGGCGGGCAGCTCGCCGCTATCGAGTCGGAGGTGGAGCAGGTCGCCGGCCAGAAGTTCAACCTCAACGCACCGCAGCAGCTGGCGAAGGTGCTGTTCGAAGACCTGCGGCTGCCCGTCGGCAAGCGGACGAAGACGGGGTACTCGACCGATGCAGACACGCTGGAAGCGCTTCGCGAAAAGCATCCGATCGTCGGCCTCATCCTCGAGCACAGGCAGCTGTCGAAGCTCAAGTCGACGTATGTCGACGCGCTGCCGCAGCTGGTCGATCCGTTGAGCGGTCGTGTCCACACCTCATTCGGCCAGGCCAGCACCGCGACGGGCCGGCTTTCGTCCTCCAACCCCAACCTGATGAACATCCCGATCAGAAGCGAGCTCGGCCAGCGCATCCGCCGCGCCTTCAAAGCGGGACGACCTGATCACGTCATGGTTTCTGCCGACTACTCGCAGATCGAGCTGCGCATCGCAGCGCACCTCAGCGGCGACCCGAAGCTGCTCGGCGCATTCGCCGCGGGCCAGGACATCCATACGGCGACCGCGGCCGCGGTCTTCCAGATCCCAATCGAGTCGGTGGACCCGAACCAGCGGAGGCTCGCAAAGGTGGCGAACTTCGGGTCCATCTACGGCCAGGGCGAGTACGGCCTGTCGCAACAGCTGGGAATCACAGGTGACGTGGCGAGGGAATTCCTCGCCCAGTACTGGTCGACGTACTCGCGTCTCAAGGAGTACCTCGACGAGGTGCGTAAGAAGGCGCGCGAGGAGGGCTTCGTGGTCAGCGCGACCGGGCGTCGCCGGGCGATTCCGGACCTGCGGTCACCGAACTTCCAGCTGCGCAGCGCAGCCGAGAGGATGGCGATCAACTTCCCGATGCAGTCCCTCGCGGCGGACATCATCAAGATCGCGATGGTCAGGCTCCAGCGCGAGATCGAGGCCGACCAGATCGAAGGCCGCATGCTGCTGCAGGTACACGACGAGCTGCTCTTCGAGGTGCCGAAGTCAGAGGTCGACCAGTTCGCCGAGAAGGTGCCCCGGATCATGACGGGGGCCTATGAGCTGGAGACGGGTATCGAGGTCGAGACGAAGGTCGGGCCCAACTGGGCCGACATGAAAAAGCTCGCGGTCGTCCGCGTTTAGATGCCTGAGCTTCCGGAAGTAGAGACGATCGTTGCGGACCTGCGGCCGCATCTTGCGGGCCGCACGATCGTGAGCTGCGATTTGCTCTTTCCAACCATCGTGCGGCACCCGGAGCCTGAGGTCTTCATCGACTCGGTGGCGGGAATGCGAATCTCGTCCGTGAGGAGGCGCGGGAAATACATCCTCATCGACCTCGAGAACGACCTCTTGCTCGTGGTCCATCTCGGGATGACAGGTCAGCTGCGTCTGGTCGAGGCAAACAAGCCGCTTGAAAAACACACGCATGCAGTGTTCATGCTTGATGACGGTCGTCACCTGCGCTATCGCGACCCACGACGTTTTGGACGTTTGCTGCTCGGCACAGAGGAATCGCTGCTCGCGTCGAAGAAGCTGCCGCGACTTGGTCCGGAGCCGATCGACCCGGCCTTTGCGGCCGATGAGCTGTATCGGCGCCTGCGCAAGCGCCGGACAGCGTTGAAAGCCTTCCTCCTCGACCAGGGAGCAGTCGCGGGTATCGGAAACATCTACGCGGATGAGTCGCTGCATCGCGCCAAGTTGCGGCCGGATCGACTTGCCGGCAGCCTCAGCCGCAAGTCCGCGCAGCGTCTTCATGAGTCGCTTCGCGATTCCCTCCTGGTCGCAATCGCCAACCGGGGCAGCTCGGTCGACACCTATCGCGATGCGTGGGGAGAGATGGGCGGCCAGCAGGAAAAGCTTCTCGTCTACGGCCGCGCGGGTGAGCCCTGCTTCACGTGTGGACGGCCTCTGGCGTTAATCCGTATCGCCGGCCGCAGCACCGTCTTCTGCCGGCGTTGCCAGCGGTAGCGGCCCGGGCCGAGCCGATCGACGGATCTTCGGCGCCCATGCGGCCCATCTGCGTCGTTGCGACCTGCGCTTCTCGCTCACGCATCAACGGATGCGCTCGCTGCGATGCTCGGCCCGTCCTCTGGGGTCCCCATGACGAAGTCATGGGAGGGACCCCTGGGCACCGAATCTCTCGCCGAGGTCTCCTCCCGTGCCTCTAACGTCACGGCTGTTAGCCATCGTCGGCCTGTCGGTGGCGTTCGTGGCGATGACCATCGCCATCACGGCCGGCCTGTTCACGACCCTCGACCTCCAGGTGGCGGAGGCGATGCACAGCCTCTGGCAGGAGTCGCTGCATCCGCTGTTCCAGCTGATCGCTGAGCTCGGCGGCCTCGAGCTGACTTCCATCCTGATGCTCGCCCTCTTCATCTTTCTATGGCGCGGCGGGTTCGGCGCCGATGCGCTGGTTGTCGGCGCGTTCGTCGGCGCGCAAGCGCTCGAGATCCTGTACAAGTCGCTGCTCTACCACCCTGGTCCGCCTCATTCGCTATCGCATCGCGATGGTCCGAGCCTCACCGACCAGCTGTCAGGCCGACTGGGCAACAGCTTTCCAAGCGGCCACATGGTGCGCACCGTCGTCGCGTACGGCCTCCTGGCGTTCGTCGTCCGGCGGCTGTCGCGGTCGCGGACAGCACGATCGCTCGCCATCCCGGTGGCGATCGTGATCATCGTCCTCATGGTCGTCGACCGGCTGTACCTCGACGTCCACTGGGAGTCGGACGTCATCGGGGGCCTGCTGCTCGGCGGCATCGCCCTTGTCGCCGCCACGGTGTGGCTCGACAGGCCGAGAAAAGCCGAGAATTAGGGCGTGGGGGATAAGGCTGTGCTGATTATGGTCACGACCGGTGGGCGCAACGACGCCGAGCGGCTTGGTGAGGCATTGGTGGTCGAGCATCTGGCCGGCTGCTGCTCCGTGGTCCCGACCGTGCATTCCGTCTACTACTGGGACGGCCAGCTGAAGCGGGAGCACGAGGCGCTCCTGCTAGTGAAAACGGTGGAATCGAAGTCGGCCGCCGTTCAGGAATACGTTCGGAGCCACCATGACTACGAGCTTCCCGAGATCCTCCAGATCGCCGTCGAAGGGGGATCTCCGGCATATCTGAAGTGGCTCGAAGACCAAGTGGTCCAAGAAGCGCACTGACTGTT
>JBGPYE010000233.1:0-3331 GCA_041493095.1 Candidatus Dormibacteraceae bacterium | reverse complement strand
CTCACCATTCCGCTGCGCGGAACAACTCGCAGGAGACGGTTGAGGGGGTGAAGGTCCTTTTCACGCGCAAAGGTCATTCAGCCGACCACGCCATCGAGCGCATGGCCTATGACGCGTCGCAAGCCGGTGACGTGATCACCGTCGCGACCTCGGATCGATTTCAGCGCGACCTCGTACGCGGAATGGGTGGGGCCGTCATCAGCGCCCAGGAGCTGGAGCGTCGTGTGATCGACGCCGAAGCTGATCTCGGCCGCCGGGTGCAGCGTTACCAGTGAGAGTTAGCCAGGTCCGCAGGACACGCATCGTCTGCACCATAGGTCCGTCGAGCTCGTCGCCGGCGACGCTCCGCAAGATGATCTCCGCCGGCATGGACGTGGCTCGCATGAACTTCTCGCACGGCGACCAAGAAACGCACCGGCAGGTTGCAGCCAATGTGCGCGAGGCGGCCGAAGCGGCCGGCCGTCCAGTGGCGCTGCTGGGCGACCTGCAGGGTCCGAAGATTCGCACGGGGGCGCTCGATTCCGCGTTTCAGCGCCTGGTGGGGGGGCGCACCGTGGTCCTGACGGCTGAGCCTCGGAAAGCCGAAAACGAGATCGAAGTCAGCCACCACGAGCTGGTCGAGGCGCTGCGGCGGGGCGATCGCGTGCTGCTGGACGACGGGCGGATCGAGCTCCTGGTCAGGAGTGTCGCCGACGGGCGAGCCGAGTGCTCGGTGGTCCGCGGCGGACTGCTCGGCGAGCGCAAGGGGGTCAGTGTCCCCGGTCGGGCGCTGCCGCTGCCTGCGCTGACGGAGAAGGACCTAGAGGACTTGCAGCTCGCGGTCGAGCTGGGCGTGGACTACCTGGCCCTCTCTTTCGTGCGGAAGGCCGAGGACATAGTGGCCTGCCAGCAGCTCTTGAGTGACCACGGCTGCAAGGCGGCTGTGATCGCCAAGCTCGAAAAGCTGGAGGCGATCCGCAACCTGAGCAAGATCCTCGAGGTCGCCGACGCGGTGATGGTCGCGCGCGGCGACCTCGGCGTCGAGCTGAAGCTCGGCGACCTGCCGGCCGTCCAGAAAGAGGTGATCGACCGGTCCAATCGCGCCGGCGTACCCGTCATCACCGCGACCGAGATGCTCGAGTCGATGGTGACGTCCAACCGCCCCACCCGGGCAGAAGCCTCCGATGTCGCCAACGCGATCTGGGACGGCACTGACGCAGTGATGCTGTCGCAGGAGACCTCGGTCGGTGCGCACCCGATCGAGGCGGTGCGCGCGATGGCCAGGATCTGCCTGTCGGCGCAGCGCCACCCGGACTTTCAGCGCGCGCCTCAGATGTGGCGCGAGCCGGGGCAGGTGGGGAGCGCGATCGCGCACGCCGCGGCGAACGCCGCGGACGAGCTGGGCGCCCGGGTCATCATCGCCTTCACCGAATCCGGAACGACTGCCCTTCGGTGCAGCAAGGCGAGACCGCGTGTGCCGGTGATCGCCGCCAGCCCACACCCCGAGGTCCTACGCAAGACGGCCCTCTACTCAGGCGTGATTCCGCTGCTGGTTAGCCCGGGGTCGGACACCGACCAGATGGTGGCGAACGCGACCTCGGCCGCCCGGCAGAGCGGCCTGGTCCGGCCGGGAGACCGGGTCGTGGTCGTGGCCGGGGTGCCGGTGGGCCTGGCCGGCCAGACCAACCTGATCAAGGTGGAGACTGTCTAAGCCGACCTTAAAGGGCCGCGGCCCCCCCAAAATTGAGGGTGGTATGCCCGCCCCTCATGGCCTGCTAGGCCGCATTCAGCGCGCCAACGATGACGCCTCTCGGCGCTTCGGCCCCAACACCGCGGAGGTTGAGGCCTTCATCAACGCGGTCGCGGAGCTGACTCCATGGCAATGGAGGCAGGTGTTGGCGACTCGGCGGCTGGTCGCCTCGGTCACCAAAGAGGGAGCCGGACAGGCAGAGTCGACCCGCTCGATCCAGACGGCGATTCGCAGCAGCGACGGGCGCCTTTCCGAGCCGATGTCCAAAGCGGGCGAGGTGCTCTTCGATTCACTGGCCAAGAAGAGTGAGGAGAAACAGGTGGCCGCATGGCAGGCGATGTCGGCGCTGGTCATGCGCACCCACATGCCGGCGCTCAAGTTTGCCGCTCACTACGCTCCGTTCGCCACGCTCATCCCGGTGGCCGGGTCGGACGTGCTCGACCCGATGACCCAGCATTTCCTGGTCGCGCTTGAGGGGCTTTCCGCCGTGCAATGCGAAACCCTCGCCCGGCGATGGCGCATCGAGCCCGGGGCATCTCGCGCACTGCTGCAGGCGGTGACGAAGCACCCACAGGTCAAAAGCGAAGAAGCCGCCGCGATGGCGGCTCTCACGATGATTCCGGCCCATCTCACCGGCGACTCGGGATGGGCGGCGGTCCGGACCGTGGTGCACGGCGGGCGAGTGCTTGGGTGCATGTCCGAGCTGACGCAGCACGACATTGCCGAGCTGTGGGTGCCGCTGGAGCCGGTGATTCCGCTGGCGGCGCTGGCCGAGGACTATCACCAACCAGCGGGCGAGCGGATGAGAGATGCGGTGAGCAGCGCGATCCGATCGATCAAATCGCCTCGACGCCGCATCCCGGCGGCGACCCCCGCGAAGGCGGCGGCGCCTTACGGAGTGAACAGCGTGGAGGTCGCCGCTTTCATCAAGGGCGTCGCTGAGCTCACGCCGATCCAGTGGCTGCGCGTACTCGATCGCCGCAAGCTGGTGGCGACCGTTACGAAGGACAGCAGCTCCGAACCGGCGGGCGTCGTGCGATCGATCCTGGCGACGATCGAGGGCACTCGAGGGCTGGATACGTTCACCCGGTGCCGCGCCTTCGCCGCCGTCGAGCGGGCCGGCTATGCGGTCGAGTCGCACAGCCACATGAGGACCGACCAGGTCAGGCAGATGTACGCGCCGTTCGCCCAGACGATTCCCCTCGACTATGTGAACGGAAGCGGCTTTGCTCATCAGCTCGCATCGCTGGGCAAGAACGACTGGCAGAAGGTCGCCGACGCGGCGCCTGCGGCGAATGAGGAGGCTGTCGCTCCTCTGGTGGGCGCCGGTGACGCGCTGATCGACTTTTTCGGTGGCCGGTCCGATGACGAGGCGGTGGCCGCCTGGCATGCCGTTTCGGCGTTGGTTCGCCGCCAGCACCTGACGCCGATCAAGTTTGCCGCTTCCTACGCGCCGTTCGCGTCTGCAATCCCCGTCACCAATCCGAGGTCGCTCGGTGCCATGGTTTCGCGCTACGTCACAGCAGTGGGTCGCCTTGGGGGGAGCCAGTGCACTGTGCTGGCGCGGCCGTGGCAGGTCGACGAGGAGGTGTCCAACGTCCT
>JBGPYE010000165.1:0-4733 GCA_041493095.1 Candidatus Dormibacteraceae bacterium | reverse complement strand
GCATCGTCGTCGTGAACGGCCGGCACGCCGAACACGACCATGGCCGCGTCACCCGCGAACTTTTCCACGGTGCCGCCGTACGACTGTGAGATTTCGGCGATCCGCTGGAAGTAGCGGGCCATAGTCGCGCGGACGACCTCGGGGTCGCTCTGCTCGGCCATCGCGGTGGAACCCACGACGTCGGCGAACAGGATCGTGACGACCTTGCGCTGCTCCGCCATTAGTAGTGTGTCCCGAATTCTAGGTGCGCGTTAACAGGCTGGGTTTGCGCATCACCCCGCCGCAGGTAGCTTGCGGGTCATGAGTTCAAGAACCCGACCAGCCTGTCAGGCGCTCGATGTGTATCGCGACGACCGGACCTTCAGGTCGTGCCGCTCGGTATTGCGCGTAGCGGTTCACGAGGAGATCGGTCGCGTGGCTGGTCTCCGTGTCGTCGGTGACCACACGCGCGATGCCGTCTGCCCGCACCCACCAGAGTTTGCTCCAGTCGTCCTCGTAGTGGTCCACGAGAACCGAGACCTTGGGATTGGCCGCGATGTTCTTCAAGCGCTTGAGGTTGGTCGTCTTCTTTGGTTTCGCGTCGACCGCGAAGTAAAGCGTGTCTCCGTCCAACGCAAAAACAAACGGCACGATATGTGGCGTTCCGTCATTGCTCACTGTCGCAAGGCGAGCGACTTTCGACTCAGTAAGGAGCTGTTTCGCCTCATGCGATTCCACTCCGTGAAGTGTGGGCGCTGCACCCGCCTTTCGGGCTATCGTTGACCCGTGCAGCGGCTCCGCACCTACACGGTCGATGAGGCGAACAAAGAGCTGCCTCGCGTGCGCCGGATCGTCGCGCAGATCTCGGAGCTTTCGGCATTGTTGCCCGAGCTCGAGGACCAGGCGCGCATCGCGGAGTACCAATCGAAACGGAAGACGGGAGGAGTCGAGGATCGTGACCGGCACCAGCAGGCGCGCGACGCGGTGAGCGGCGCCGAGCTCGAGTTGCTCAAGGCCGTCGCGAGCCTCAACGGCATGGGCATCCAGCTCAAAGGGCCGCTTGAAGGATTGATCGACTTCCCCTCGTATCGCGACGGTGAGCTGATCGAGCTGTGCTGGAAGCTCGGTGAGGAAAGCGTCGAGCACTGGCACCACATCGGCGAGGGATTCGCGGGTAGAAAAGAGCTCTAGAAGTCTTTCTTCTCGGTCGTTACTTTCCCTTTCACGGCTTCGAAAACCGACTTCGCTACTCCCGCCGCGTCGAGTCCGTTGTCCCGGAGGATGTCCGAGGCCTTGCCCTGCGGCAGGAACTGATCCGGCAGTGCGAGCATCCGCACTCTTCCGGCCAGCCCGTGCGGGGCGAGCGCCTCGAGCACTGCGCCGCCAAATCCGCCCGTGCCGACGTTGTCCTCGACCGTCACGACCAACGGGTGGCTGCGCGCCCAGTCCGCGATGCGCGGATCGACAGGCTTGATCCACCGTGCGTTGACGACGGCGCACGAAACGTTCTGCATCTCCAGGCGTTCGGCCGCTTCCTTCGCGACCTCCACCATGCGACCCGCCGCGAAGATCACGGCGTCCGAGCCTTTGCGCAGCTCTTCCCACCGCCCGACGGGCAGAGGTTCGACGGGGAGGTCAGGAGTCGCCGGCACCGGACCCTTCGGGTAGCGGATCGCGACCGGGCCATCTGTCGCGAGCGCCGTCTCCAGCAGTGCGCACAGCTCGGTCGCATCGGCGGGCGCTGCGACCTTCAAGTTCGGGATGAGGCGCAGATAGGAAAGGTCAAAGATTCCGTGATGGGACGAGCCGTCGGGACCTGTCACTCCAGCGCGGTCGATCACGAACACGACCGGCAGCTTGTGCAGCGCCACGTCCATGATCGTCTGGTCGAAGGCGCGGGCGAGAAAGGTCGAATAGATGCAGACGACCGGGTGCATCCCGGCCATAGCGAGACCGGCCGCGAAGGTGACCGCGTGCTGCTCACAGATGCCGACATCGAAAAAGCGGTCCGGGAATTCTTTGGCGAAGTTCAGGAGACCTGTTGACGACGCCATCGCCGCGGTGATCGCGCACACTTCCGGCCGTCTTGCCGCAGCGGTCATCAACGCTTCGCCGAAGACATCGGTGTAGGTGAGCTCGGTGGAGCGTGGGCGTCCTGTCAATGGGTCGAACGCCGACACGCCGTGCAGCTTGTCGATCTCGTCATCAACTGCCGGGCCGTATCCGTGGCCCTTTTCTGTGACGACATGCACTACCACAGGCTCGCGCAGCTTCTTCGCGCGAGACAGCACCTCTTCGAGCGCGGGCTCGTCGTGTCCATCCACCAGGCCCGCGTACTTGATGCCGAGGCTCTCAAAAATCGTCGACGGTTGAAGGAGCTGCTTGAGACCTTCCTTCACGCGATACGCCGCCTGGTCGGCGGTCGAGCCGACCAGTGGAAGGTCGCGGAGCAAGCGCGAGATTTCGTCCTTGATGCGCTCGTAGCGTGGGTCGACCCTCAGCTGCGAAAGGTGGCGGGCGAGGCCGCCGACGGTGGGCGCATACGATCGGCCGTTGTCATTGATCACGATCACGAGGTTGGGCGGCTGCAGATGGGCGATCTGGTTGAGGGCCTCGTACGCCATGCCGCCCGTCAACGCGCCGTCGCCGATGACGGCGACCACGTATCCGTCGATTCGCTTGCGCAGCCTGGCTTCAGCTATGCCGAGGGCGTAGCTGAGCGACGTTGATGCGTGGCTGTTCTCGACGAGGTCGTGATTGGATTCTTTGCGCGAGGGATACCCGGACAGGCCGCCTGCCTGCCGCAGGCCCGGAAAATCCTTGGACCTGCCCGTCACGATCTTGTGGACGTAAGCCTGGTGACCGGTGTCCCAGACGATGGCGTCCTTCGGGCTGTCGAAGACTCTGTGCAGGGCGAATGTCAGCTCGACGACGCCGAGATTAGGCGACAGGTGGCCGCCGGTCTTCGACGTCTGCTCGACCAGGAACGCCCGAACTTCATCCGCCAGCTGTGAGAGATGCGCCTGGTCGAGGGCGCGCAGGTCAGCAGGCGAGTTGATGGTCTCCAGGATCGTTCCCATGGTTTGGTTAACGCTCAGCGCCCGACATGCGTTCCGCGAGCGCGATGCACAGCCGGGTCCCGGCCCCGCTCGGGCCGCGGAGCACGGTCGTCAGCTCGGTGTTCGTATTCCAGCTCGAAGCGGCGATGTCGAGGTGCGCCCAGGGTTTCCCCCCGGCGAACTCGCCGATGAACATGCCTCCGAGTATGGTCCCCGCCTCACCGTACTCCGCGTTGCGCAGGTCTGCGATCTGGCTGCGAAGCAGGATCCGGTAGTCGGCGAAGATCGGCAGGCGCCACACTCGATCTCCTGAATCGGCCGCGGCTTTTTCGACCAGGCCCCAGAACCTGTCGTCGTTGCTCACCGCGGCCGTCGCCGCATGACCGATCGCGATCTTGGCGGCGCCGGTCAGCGTGGCCAGGTCGATGATGTGAGTCGCGCCGTTGCGCAATGCGTGCGTCAGCGCGTCGGCGAGGATCAACCTTCCCTCGGCGTCGGTGTTGACAATCTCGACCGTCTTTCCGTCCGCGCTCACCACGACATCACCCGGCCGCTGCGCGGAAGGCCCCGGCATGTTCTCGGTCGCGGCAATGACCGCCATCACGTCGATCGGCAGCTTGCGGGACGCGATCACGTCGATCGCCGACAGGACCGCCGCCGCGCCGGCCATGTCCCCCTTCATCTGGCTCATGTTCTCGGCGGGTTTGATGGAGATGCCGCCGGAGTCGAACGTGACGCCCTTGCCGATGAGAGCCAGGACCGGGGCGCCGGCCTGCGGCTGAGCACCCGGCTCCAGGCGCCCGCGATGGCGCAGGCGGATCAGGCGCGGCGGGTTGGCCGAGCCGGCGGCCACACCGAGAAGCAGGTTGTAGCCACCCGCGCGAAGCTCCGCCGGCCCGAGGACCTCGACCTCGAGCTCATGCCGCTGCGCGATACGCATCGCTTCCTGCGCGAGGGCCTCGGGCGTCAGCTCGTTTGGCGGGGCGTTCTGCCACTCACGGGCACGGTTGGTCGCCTCACCGTTCTCCTGCGCCGCGACCACCTCGTGCTCGCGGCCAACACCGAAGCCTGTCAGCACGAGCTCATCGATCTCGCGGCGCTCCGGCTGCGGCCCTGTCTGCCGCGAGCGGCGCTCGAAGGTGCCCATGACGCAGCCCTCGACCACGGCCTTCAACGTATCCATGGCAAGCGGAGGTTCCGCGCGCACGAGCCCGATGCGTTTGTAGCCGTACGTGCGCGAGGCGCGGATCAGCTCGTGGTGGGCCGACCGCAATCGCTGCCCGTCGAGGTCTCGGATCGCTCCGACCCCGTAGAGGATCACTCGGCGGGGTCCCGACCGGCCGCTCGTGGGCACCGGCAAGACTTCGTGGATTCGGCCGCGGAACTCGGCGCTGGCGATCATCTCGGACAGCACGCCACCGAGCGCGCGGTCCAGCTCGAGGGCGCCGCCGGACAGGCGCTGCCCGGTGGCGACGGCGACGGCCAGGGCATCGACGGGAAGCTCGGCGGGCAAAGTCGAGACCAGGCTGACCTTCACGAACGGTTAAGCGTACCCATGCGGATCTGTCAAGTGTTCCGCCACAAGCTCCAGGACGTGCGCCACCCTTATCTTCACTCGGCGGCGCCGCGCCGCCGCTTCGATGTGCATGAGGCAGCCCGGGTTGTCAGACGCCACCACCGTGCACCCGGTCTTGG
>JBGPYE010000016.1:0-13004 GCA_041493095.1 Candidatus Dormibacteraceae bacterium | reverse complement strand
TTCCTCTTCATCGATCTGGCGCTGGTGCACGGCGGCAAAAGCCTGGATTCTGGTCAGCGCTCCTTCAAGCTCGCGGATGTTGCGCTGAACCTTGTGAGCGATGAAATTGAGCACCTCTTCGGGGATCAGTCCGCTGTTCGCGCCCAGCTTGGAGTGAAGGATTGCTAGACGCGTCTCGAAGTCTGGTGACTGTATGTCCGCGATCAGCCCCCACTCGAACCTCGATCGCAAGCGGTCCTCCAGGGTGGGAATTTCCTTGGGCGGCCGGTCGGAAGAGATGACGATCTGCTTGTTGATCTCGTGCAGCGCGTTGAAGGTGTGGAAGAACTCCTCCTTCGTACGGTCCTTCCCGGCGAGGAACTGCACGTCGTCGATCAGCAGCACGTCGACGGTGCGGTACTTGTGACGGAACTCGCCCATCCGCGCGGTCGCGATGGAGCTGATCACCTCGTTGGTGAACTGCTCCGATGTGAGGTACACCACGCGCTTTCGCGGGAACCGGTCGTGCACCTCGTGACCGATCGCGTGCATGAGATGCGTCTTGCCGAGGCCCACGCCTCCATAGAGGAACAGTGGGTTGTAGCTGTCGCCGGGCGCCTCGGCCACGGCTTTGGCGGCCGCGTGCGCGAACTGCGAGTTGTGACCGACGACGAATGATGAGAACCGAAAGCGCGCGTTGAGCTCTGATGGAGCGATGACCGGCGCGTCGGGCACCACCTCGACGCCGTTGTCGTGTCGGTTCTCGGAAACGTGGTCGAAATCGCCGTCGACAGTCGCCAGCGGAGGTCGATGCCCCGAGGGCGAAATGACGAAGTCGATGTCCACCTCGGATCCAGTCACGGCTTGCAGCGTCTCCTGGATCAGCCCGGAGAACCGGTCCTCCAGCCAATCCTTGGCCAGCTTGCTCGGCACTCCAATGCGAAAAGTGGCGCCGTCGGCCGAAACGACCGACGTGTTCTTGAGCCACATGTCATAGGTCCGTTTGGCCAGCTGAAAGCGCAGCTCCTCCTGGACCTGTGACCAGATCTGGTCTTGATTCACCGCTTGCCTCCTTGTCTCGAGGCGCTCTTCGGGCTCCGGATGAGGACGCTTGACCCTGGGGACGGCCGTCCGATCTGCTCTGCAAATGCTGTGGACAACCTGGGGCCAACTCCTCCTTCGACGTTTCCTGCCTCGCCGCTTGGGCGGCGGCGCGCAAATCGCGACGCCGACGACCGCAGGTTCAACCGAAGCTCCCTGACCATGAGCTCCGCCTCCGTGGTGCCTGTGGAAAAGAGCGGACCAGATTTCCACAGGCTGACGCTGCTCAGCCCACTGAAATCCCCCATCCGGTCGATCCCGAAACCTGGAAGCGGTGCTATACCGTTGTTGTGTCTTGCAGTAGTACTACAAATGATGTCGACTGGTGCATTCTGTACCGGCGTCGCGCCCGCACCCTTACCCCGTTTGCTTCCGGGCGGGCAGTGTAGCAAAGCCCTATCGGTACCGCAAGGCACGGAGGCCGGGGGATGAAGTGACAATAGCGGTATCAAGATCGAGAGTCGCGTCCTCCGGTACACTACCGCGGTTCTCGCCGTCCATTCCTTTAGGGGGACACCAATCAAGCGAACCTTCCAACCCAAAAAGCGGTACCGCAAACGCGTGCATGGCTTCCTGCGCCGGATGAGCGCTAAAGGCGGCGTGCGTGTTGTGCAGAACCGCCGGCGCAAGGGCCGCCAGCGCCTGACCGCGTAGTCCGCGGTGAAGCGGCGCCTCCGGCTGCGCCGGCACGGCGAGTTCCAGGCCGCAATCAGCGGCAAGCGTTTTTACAGCGGCCGAGCCCTGGTCGCGTTCGCCATCCCCAGCCAGCTCGACGTGAGCCGGGTTGGCGTGACGGTCAGCCGAGGCGTGAAGAGCTCGGTGGACAGGAATCGAGCTCGCCGGCGTCTGCGCGAGCTGGCGCGAACCAAGCTGTTGGGGGGTGATTCGCCGCTTACCGAGCGGGGAATACGATATGACGTGGTCCTGATCGCGCGTCCAGCTGCGCTGGAGGTTTCTTTCGCCGATCTCTCGGCCGAGGCGGAACAGGCTGCGATCAGGCTCTCGAAGCTGAACTCATGACCAGGCTGCTGCTCGCTCTCATCAGGGGTTACCAGATGTCGTTCTCGAAGATTCTTCCGCCGTCCTGCCGCTACTACCCGTCCTGCTCGCATTACACGTACGAGGCGGTCGAAAGGTATGGCTGGCTGCGCGGTGGGTGGATGGGCGCGGCGAGGATCGCGCGCTGCCATCCATTCGCCAAGGGCGGCTACGATCCAGTCCCCTGACCGCGAGCTGCGACCTTTAGGAGAAATCTGACCATCTACCTGGACTCTGTATTCGACGTCTTCAAACCCATCGTGCAGCTGTGGGAAGCTCTCGTGAAGCATCCGCTCGCGTGGCTTCTCCAGGCGATCTACGACCGCGTCCAGGGCGTGCCTCTCGTGGATCAGATCGGCGCCTTTGGCGTCGCGATCATCGTGCTCACGATCCTCATCCGGTTGGCGATGGCCCCCCTCCAGCAGTTCCAGCTCGTCACGCAGAGAAAGACGATGGTGGAACAGCGAAAGCTCTCGCCGGAGGTCGGCGAGCTGCGGAAGAAGTACAAGAAGGATCCGCAGAAGCTGAACGCCGAGATGATGAAGCTCTACCAGGAGCACGGCGTCAATCCGCTGGGTGGGCTGGTCGGCTGCCTGCCGCTGATCGTCCAGATCCCGATCCTGACTGCACTCTATTACGTGCTCACTGACTTCGCCAGGAGCAACCACGTGGCGGCTCACTTCCTGTTCGTCCCGAACCTGAACGCGAACCCACTCAGCCAACACTGGTTCGCGGGTATGCCGATACCGAGCCCCGAGTACCTGGTCTTCCCGCTGCTGGCCGCCATCACCACGCTGGTGCAGTCCCGGATGTTGATGATGCCGCCGCCGGTCAACCCAACCGACCAGGAGCAGCAAACCGCGCAGATGCAGCGAACGATGGTGTGGCTGTCCCCGCTGATGATCGGCTACTTCGCGCTGAACGTTCCGGCGGGCCTGGGCCTGTATTGGTTTATCGGCAACTGCGTCAGTATCATTCAGCAGAGCTTCGTAGTCGGCTGGGGAAATGTGCTGCCGGCACGGTTCAAGCGGACCGTAGCCGGGGGATCCGATGTGAGAAGCGGACCCGTGCCCAAAAAGGGCCTTCAATCTGGGCCGAGGCCCAAACCGAATAACGGCTCGAAACCTAAGAAACCCAAGAACCAAAGAAACCGAAAAGATGAGGGGAGAGGTGAGTTGCGATGAAGTCCGCTGAAGGTCGCGGCCGCACCCTGGACGAGGCGGTCGACGCGGCATTGATCGAGCTGAAAGAGAGCCGGCGGAACGTCGACATCAAGGTGATCAGCGAAGGGTCGGAGGAAACGGTGGTCGAGGTCACGGTGATCGACCAGGCGGCTGCCGCCGCCGAGAGCGCGGCTCCCGCCAACGGAAAGGCGGAGGTCGCCCGCGGCCTGGTCGAAGGCCTGCTCAAGCTCATGGGAGTCCGGGCGCAGGTAACGGTGAGGACGGGCACCGACCCCATCACCCTGGACATCAGCGGTCGCGAACTTGGCGCGCTGATCGGGTGGAGGGGCGAAACGCTCCGAGCGCTGCAGTCCGTGACCAACGTGATGGTCGGGCGGCACCTCGCTGAAGGCGAGCGGATCATCGTCGACGTGGAGCGCTACCGGCAGCGCCGCGAGCACACGGTGCGCGAGATCGCGATGCGCGCAGCGCGCCAGGTGAAGATGACGGGCGACGCGATCACCCTCGACGCGATGCAGCCGTTCGAGCGTCGGGCCATCCACCTCGCGCTCGAGGGAGATCCCGACGTAACCAGCGGAAGCATCGGCGAAGAGCCGGAGCGGCGCGTGGTCGTCGGGCCGCGCAAGCCGGCGGCCGAGTAGGCAGGGACCGATGCCAGGCCGGGCCGCCGAGCGGATCCGGAAGGCGATCGCGCTGGTCAACTCCGTGGCCGACGGCGCGGGCGATGAGGAGATCACACCGACAGAGATCGCCGAGGCGATCCGCGACTGCCTCGAATTGAGTGAGGTGGACGATGTGGCCAACGTCAGGAAGTACCTCGGCGAGGCGCTTGACGCAGTGTCGGACGGCATGCCGGCGGACTTCGTCGCGATGACCCTTTACGCAGCCCTGGGCGCGCTTCGCGAAGGCGGGCAGACCAACTAGATCTGCCTCTGGGCCGCTTTTCGAGCGGTCCTATACTGGCCCTCCGATGGCCTCCCCGCACCGAATCCACGTGTTGCCTGGGGGCGCGAAGCTCGTCACCGCCTCGATGCCCGAACGGCTCTCATCGAGCATCGTCGTCATGATCGGCGGCGGTTCGAGGCTGGAGGACGACCGGCTGGCGGGTGTGTCGCATTTCATCGAGCATCTCTTCTTCAAGGGCACCCAGAGGCGGCCTTCGTCCAAGGAGATAGCTGATGCAATCGAAGGCGTCGGCGGCTTCATCAACGCGTCGACCGACAAGGAGCTGACCGCGTACTGGACGCGCATTTCTTCGGATCACACCGACCTCGGCATGGACGTCCTGTTCGACATCTTGTCGAACTCCAAGCTCGACCCGGCAGACATCGAGCGCGAGCGGACGGTGATCCTGGAAGAGTTGAAGATGTACCAGGACCAGCCGCAGGATCTGGTTCAGAACCTGTTCGAGGAGCTGATGTGGCCCGGCCATCCGCTCGGCCGCGACATCGCGGGTACTCAGGAGTCGGTGAGCCGGCTCACCCGGGACGACATCCTGGAGTGGGCGAATGCGCTGTACCGGATGCCGAACGTCGTGATCGGAGCAGCGGGCGCGATTGATGAAACGCAGGTGGCGGAGTTCGTCCGCCCGAGGCTGACACTGCCTGTTGACGCGAACGGGGCGATCGTCGACCTGGCGCCGGGGCCGCTCGAGAAGGCGCGTGTGTTAGTGCGCCGCCGGCGCACCGAGCAAGCGCACATCTGTCTCGGCGTGCGCGCTTACAGCTACTTTCATCCGGACCGCTACACGATCGATCTGTTGAACACGGTCCTCGGTGAGGGCATGAGCTCGCGCCTGTTCCTGAACATTCGCGAAAAGCTCGGGCTTGCCTACGACGTGCACAGCTTCACGCAGAAGCACCGCGATACCGGGTACGTCGGTGTCTACCTCGGAGTCGATCCGAAAAAGGCTGAAGAAGCGGTCAACGCGGTGATGGCCGAGCTGCGCTCCCTTTGCGATCGTGAGGTCCTGGCCGACGAGCTGGAGCGCGCGAAGGAGTTCACCAAGGGCCGGCTGCGACTCGAGCTGGAGACGACCAACGGAGTTGCATCCTGGCTGAGCTACCAGGAGCTCCTGCTGGGCGAGATCAAGACGATCGAGGAGGAGGTTTCACTGATCGACGCGGTGTCGGCGGCGGACATCCGGCGCGTCGCCGGCGAGATCTTGGGTGGGCCGATTCAGATGGCGGTAGTCGGTCCGTTCGCACGCGAAGCGGGCTTCAGGACGGCGATCGGAGCGTAGGGTCAGCCGACCGTTGACGTCGAGGTTTCGAGCTTCGGCACCATCGAGTAGATGTCGCCGAAATGATCAAGCGGCCAGATCCGAAACCAGGCGCGTCCGTCGATTCGCTCGCGGCCGATCGGACCGAAGATGCGTGAATCCTGCGAGCGATTGCGGTTGTCGCCCATGACGAAGTACTCGTCGGATTTCATGACCTGTCCGTCCGAATTATTCGAGGGCCAGTTGTTGAGCGTCGTCCACGCCTCTGGCAGGTAAGGCTCGTCCAGCCTGTGTCCGTTGATGTAGACGACGCTGTCGCGGATGAGCAGCTTCTCACCAGGCAGCGCGATGACTCGCTTGATGAAATCCTTCGAGTTGTCTGCGGGCGGACGCAGGATGATGATGTCGCCGCGCTGCGGCGCGTGAAGCCGGTAATCGATCTTGTTGGCGATCAGATAGTCGTTGTCGTCGAGGGTCGCGTACATCGATAGTCCCTCGACGTGGACGGCCTGGACGGCAAAGCTGATCCCGAAGTAGAGGATGACCGCGAGCACGACGACCTCGAAGACCTCGCGCAGAAGCGACGAGGCGTTGGTCGTCGCGGCGGGAGCGGCTGAGGCCGCGCGTGGTTGGGGGGCGGCCATCAGTTTTAGGAGACGAGCTTAGCGCAGACCCGTTCCAGCTCCTCGCGACTTGAGTACCGCAGCTCGATCCTTCCGCGATTGAGGCTGCCTGTGAGCTTGATCGGAACCCCTAGCTTCGATTCGATGTCGGCCGCGATTGCGCGAAGCTCGGCGGTCGAATCGACTCGCTGCTTGCGGCGCGGGCGGTAGGTCCTGACCCAGTTCTCGGTCTGGCGGACCGAGAGGTGGCGCGCGACCACCACCTTGAGTCCGTGCTCCTGCGCCGCCGGCGCGTCGAGCGCGACCAGGGCGCGCGCGTGTCCCGCGGAGATGACGCCCGAGGCGACAGCGGACTGGACGGCCGCGCAGCCGGCGAGCAGCCGCAGCGATTGCGTCACCGAGACGCGGTGCTTGCCGATCCGCTGCGCGACCTCCTCATGCGTGAGGCCGAACTCTTCGGTCAGCTGCCTCAGGCCTCTCGCTTCTTCGACCGGATCCAGATCCGTGCGCTGGAGATTTTCGATGAGGCCGAGCACGAGCTGCACATCGTTGCCGGCGTCGTTGCGCACCACTGCGGGCACCGAGGTCAGACCTGCGAGCCTTGCCGCGCGCCAGCGGCGCTCACCGGCGATCAGCTCGTAGCCGTCGGGCAGCCGGCGCACCAGCAGCGGCTGAAGGACGCCGTGCAGCCGTATCGATTCCGCCAGCTCGCCAAGCGGTTCGGCGTCGAACCGGGTGCGCACCTGCTGGTGTGACGGGCGAATCTGGTCGACCGCGATCATCTGCGGCACCATCGCCTCGCCATCACGCGACATCGGGATCAAAGCTTCGAGTCCGCGGCCGAGGCCGCGGAGGCGTGACTGACTCATCTTTCCAGCAGCTCCTTCGCGAGGGCGCGATATGCGACCGCGCCTCGACATGTGGGGTCGTATTCGATCACCGACTTGCCGTGACTTGGCGCCTCGCTGATGCGAACGTTGCGTGGGATCAGGGTTTGCAGGATGTCGTTGGGGTAAGAGCGCCGGACCGATTCCAGCACGTCCCACGACAGCGTTGTGCGTGCGTCAAATTGCGTCATAACGATGCCTGCGATCACGAGCTTCGGGTTGAGGCTCGAGCGCACCAGCTGGTGCGTATACATAAGGTGTCGCAGGCCTTCCAGGGCGAAGTACTCGCACTGCGTGGGGATCAACATGCTGGTCGCCGCCGCCAGGGCGTTGAGGGTGAGGAGGCCGAGCGACGGCGGGCAGTCGATGATCACGCACTCGATTCCGGCGTGGGGGCTCGACAGCGCTTTGCGCAGGAGCATCTCGCGTGAATCGAGCGCGGCCAGCTCGATCTCGGCTCCCGCCAGGTCAATGTGCGAGGGGATGAGCTCCAGGCCGGCGACGCCCGTGGGTTGTGCGACCTGGTGCACATCGGCTTCGCCCATGAGTAGGTGGTAGACGTTGAATCGGGCCCGGGACGGATCGAGGCCCAACCCGGACGTCGAATTCGCCTGCGGGTCGAGGTCGACGAGCAGGATGGAGTGGCCGAGCTCGGCCAGCGCCGCCCCGAGGTTGATGGCAGTCGTGGTCTTGCCGACGCCTCCCTTCTGGTTCACAACGGCGATGACCGGAGGGGTTGTGGTCGCCAACATCTTGGGGTTGGCTCTCTCCAGTGATCCTATATCTGGGGGCATGTGGGGAATTCTAGTTCAGCGGCCTCGGCTTGCCAACCCAGCCTGTTAAGGGTTCGCCGGCAGCGCTGTGCGGCGCCGGTTGGACCAGATGGCGTAAGCCGACACCGCGATCAGAACGAGCTCGAGCACGATGGCGACCTCGACCTGCACCCCCGCCACCCCGATGCCGGCGAGGCCGACGATGAGGTTGTAGGTGGTGTGGCAGATCACCGACGCCGTCGTGTTGGTGAACTTTCGAATCAATCCGAGCCCAAGCGCGATCAGGAAAACGGAAAGCGCATCGAGCGAGAGGCCGTACTGCGTATGGATGCAAGTGAACAAGAGCGCGGTTGCGATCAGGCCGAGTCGCGGCTGAAGCGCGCCCCGAAACATGATCTCCTCGCAGATCCCTGGCGCCAGGGCGAGGGCGGCGATTCCCAGCGGCGTGCCCAGCCCGCCGAACAGGCGCTGGGTGGTCGAGTCCACCTGCCGGGCCACATCGGGTGTCAGGGCGTGGCTCAGCCAATCCATCCCCAGGCCGAAAGCAAAGAAACCTCCTGCCGCGGCCACGGCCAGCACCACCTGCCACCACGCCGGAATGACCAGCCCGAGCCTCTCGGCGGCTTGGGGCAGGTTGCGGCGCATGAAAAGGCCGACCCCTGCCGCGGCGAGGACCAGGAAAGGCGCCTCCTGTGAGATCAGATCGCCCAGCGTGAGCTCCGTCTGGGTCGAAGCGCCCAGGTTTGCGAACACGATCGACGTCACCTGGGTTCCAAACAGGAGCACCGCGAGCACGAGGGCCAGGGCGTGGACCGGGTTGTCGGGGTCAATCGGCAGGAGACGCGCCACTCGCTCGCGGACCGGTTTTGACGCCAGCGCCGCGGCGATCGCGGCGGTGACCATGATTCCGACGTCGACCGCGACAGGGTTTTGAGTGCTCGACCCGCCGGCCGCCCGGCCGGCTCCCGCAAGGTCCAGCGCGCCGATCAGAAAGGTGACGCCGGCGCTGACGCCGGCCAGGATGCCGATCGCAAGGTGCGCCCAGCGACGGCCGACGGCTGCATTGGCCGCGATCACCAGGGGCAGCGGCGTCAGGACCACCACGGCCGCCGCCGCGTCGAGGAAGAGGTCTCCGGTCAGCCTGACTTCGAACCCTGTTGCGGCAGGGGCTTTGAGGGAGGTGGCGCGCCATCCTCCGGGTTTGAGGGCAGGTCGAGGAACGGGCGGATCAGCTCGATGGGGAACGGCAGCAAGATCGTGGTGTTCTTCTCCGAGCCGATCTCGACCATGGTCTGGAGAAAACGCAGCTGCAGGGCTCCCTTCTGGGATGAGATCACCGCGGCGGCATTGGCCAGCGTCTGCGAAGCCTGGAACTCGCCGTCGGCGTTGATGATCTTGGCGCGCTTTTCGCGTTCCGCCTCGGCCTGCTTTGCCATCGCCCGCTGCATGGTGCTTGGCAGCTCCACGTCTTTGATCTCGACGACGGCGACCTTGATGCCCCAGGGCTCGGTCTGCTCATCGATGATCTTCTGCAGGTTCTGGTTGATCTTCTCGCGATTGGCGAGCAGCTCGTCGAGGGTTGCCTGCCCAAGGGCCGCCCTCAACGTGGTCTGCGCGATCTGCGATGTCGCGTTGATGTAGTTGAGGACCTGGGTCACTGCCTTGCGGGCGTCGATGACCTGGAAGTAGATGACCGCATTCACCTTCGCGGTCACGTTGTCGTTGGTGATGACCTCCTGCGGAGGCACCTCCAGCGTGATCACGCGCAGGTCGATCTTGACCAGCCGGTCGACCCCGAACGGGATGATGAAGAAGAGGCCGGGACCTCGCAAGGCGATGAGCCGGCCGAGCCGGAACACCACGCCGCGCTCGTATTCGTTTGCGATGCGCACGCTGGAGAACGCGACGATCACGGCCAGGACCAGGATCACCAACAGGACGGTGAGGCTTCCGAACTGCACTATCTCTTCTCCTTAATCGTCCCGAGCCACGCCGTTCTCGCCGGCGACCACCTTCAGCTGGAGTCCATCGCGGCCGACGACGCGCACTGGCGAGCCGGCGTGGATGGGTTCAGGCGCGACTGCTTTCCACAGCGCCCCTGAGACAAAGACTAGACCTTCAGGTGCAAGCTCCTCGCGGGCTTCGCCGATCGCGCCGACCATTGCGTCGGCGCCGACAAATGCCGGAGCGCGACGGGCCTGCCAGACCTTGCGGATGAAAAGGACGAAGAAGGCGAGGGTCACCACCCCCGATCCCAACACCACGACAGGGTCGACGCCGAGGCCGACCGGCCCCGTGTTGACAAGGAAAGCCATGCCGAGGACGAGTGAGACCACTCCGCCCACGCTGAGAATGCCGTGCGTGTTCGCATTCAGGTCGGCGATGAAGAGGATCAGCGCGAGCAGCATCAGCAAGGCGCCGGCGATGTTCACCGGAAGGTTGGCCAGGGAGACGATGGCGAGGATCGCCGCGATGCCGCCGACGACCCCCGGGAGGATCGCCCCGGGAGTAGAGAGCTCGGTGATGATGCCGTAGCCGGCGACGATGATCAGGAGCGCGGCGATGGTCGGGTCGATCAACGTGGCGAGGAAGACCTGCCAGAAGGGCATCGGCATGTCGTCGATGCGCGCTCCCTCTGTATGAAGGACGAGGGCTCCACTCGGTCTCGAGACCGAACGTCCGTCGATCGCGGTCATCAGCGCGCTCGGATCTGAGACCTCGAGATCCGCGACGTGCAGCCGGACGGCCTCCTCGGCGTTGATGTTCACGCTGTTACGCACGGCTTGCTCGGCCCAGTCCGCGTTGCGCCCGTGGATCGCCGCGAGATTGCGCACACGCGTCACCGCGTCGTTGAGGACTTTGGTTCCGAGGTCCCCCGTCAGATCGCCGCCCGTGCCAAGGATCGGATGCGCCGATCCGATATTGGTACCCGGAGCCATCGCCACTATGTCCGCCGCCTGTGCGACGAAGAGTCCTGCCGACGCGGCGCGGGCGCCGCTGGGATAGACGTAGACGATCACCGGTACTTTCGAGTTGAGCAGCCTGGTGACGATGTCATCCATCGACGTGGAGATGCCGCCGGGTGTGTTGAGCACGACGAGCAGGGCATCGGCGCGGTCTGCGCCGGCGCGATCCACCGCGGTTTCGATGTACGAGGCGGTGATCGTGTTGATGTCTCCGGTCAGGTCCGCTCGCTCGACATGCGGGGTGGCTGCGGACGCGTGAGCCGGGACCATGGCGGCCACAGCGATCAGGGCGAATCCGAATGGCAGTGCGGCTCGCCAGCGCATGCTCCGAGTATGGCAATCCTCGAGGCTACCGGCGATGTAAAACGTGGAACATTGGCGCCGAGGTCCCTGTGGGGCAAACTCGGGCCCGTCGTAAAATTGAGGCGATGGGGGCTCTCCGCGACCAGCGTGACGACGACCGCCGGCCCGATTCGTTCGACAGCGATGCGGCCCCGCTGCCTGACCTGATCGAGGAGATCCAGGCCGCCACACCGCTCAGCCCGGCGGAGGAGCGGATCCTGCTCGAGCGCGCTGCCGTCGGTGACAAAGGCAGCCAGGATCGGCTTGTCGCAGCCCACCTCAACCTGGTCATCCAGCTGGCGGCAGCTCGCGGTGAGCAGCCGCTCTCGGTTCCCGACCTTGTCCAGGAGGGCTCGATCGGGCTGGTCGAAGCGGTGCGCACGTTTGGGTCGAGCGGCGACAGCGATTTCCCGCGATTCGCCGGGCAGCTCATCGACGAGAAGATCGACGCGGCGATCGCCGCCGAGGCCGCGTCTGTCCGTGATGCCGAGCGGCTGATCGTCGCCGCCACCGATTACCAGCGGACCCAGTTGCTGATGCGCAGAGAGCTTGGTCGCGAGGCGACCGAAGCGGAGCTGGCCGAGAAGCTGGAATGGACCGTGGAACGAACGGGCTACGTGGCGCACGTGGTGGCGGACGCGCGCCGCCGGCACGATGCAGAACTCCTGGAGTTCATCGACCCGGCTGCGATCGACTTCGACGACGATGAGCGCGTGGGATTTGACAGCTAGCGGCCCCAGCCGGACACCGCTTTACGATCGCCACGTTTCCCTTGGCGGCCGCATGGTCGACTTTGGAGGTTGGGAGCTGCCGCAGCAGTACACCTCGATTCGAGATGAGCATTTAGCGGTGCGCAAGGCAGCGGGTCTCTTCGACATCTCGCACATGGGCAGGTTGATAGTCGAAGGCGGCGGCGCGGAGAACTACCTGCAACACCTGCTGACGAACGACATCGCATCGGTCAGCGCCGGTGGCGCGATCTACTCGCAGATGTGCAAAGAAGATGGCGGCGTCATCGACGACCTGGTCGTCTATCGCGAAACCGATGAGCGCTTCATCGTGGTGGTGAATGCGTCGAATCGCGAGAAAGACACGGCGTGGATGCGCGAGCACCTTGCCGGCGACGTGGTGCTCGAGGACCACACGCTCGAACTAAGCCTCATCGCGTTTCAAGGTCCGCAGGCTCACGCCCTGCTGCCGCGCGGTTCGTCAGAAACAGATGACATTCCGTACTTCGGTTTTCGTTCCGGCAAGGTCGCCGGCGCTTCAGCCCTCATCTCGCGCACCGGCTACACAGGCGAGGACGGTTTCGAGCTTTTCATCGCGTCCGACCAGGTCGGGAACGTCTGGGACGCGATTCTGGCCGAAGGCAAGGCGGCGGGCGTGCTGCCGGCCGGCCTCGGCGCTCGCGACGCCACCCGCCTGGAGGCCGCCCTGCGCCTTTATGGAAATGACATGGACGAGACGGTGAATCCGTACGAAGCCGGACTCGGGTGGACGGTGAAACTCGGCAAGGGCGACTTCATCGGTCGCGACGCACTCGCCACCGTGAAACAACAGGGCCCGAGGCGAAGCCTGATCGGTTTCAAGACTGCGCCGGGGGACATTCCGCGCCACGGTGCGGCGGTCATCCACGACGGTCGCCGAGTCGGGGCGGTCACGAGCGGCACGCATTCGTTCTTCCTCGGATATCCAATCGCGCTGGCGATGATCGAAGTCCCATCATTTCCAGTCGGGGAGAAAATCGCAGTCGAGGTCCGAGGTCGTGAAGCCCCGGCCGAGGTGGTGAAGCTCCCCTTCTATCGGGGCTCGGCGCGATCGGCCGTCGCCCCGGCCAAGTCTTGACCGGCCGCCGCATGCAGCGAGGAGAAGGAGTGTCGAATGGCTGAC
>JBGPYE010000153.1:0-4912 GCA_041493095.1 Candidatus Dormibacteraceae bacterium | reverse complement strand
TGAGCGCGCGGACCCGAATTGTACCATGGGCTTTCCCATGGCCTCGAAGACCACCACCACACTCGTCCAGGCCCGGCAATGGGGCCGGATCGAGGTCTTTCCCTCCGCCGTAGGAGCGATCGCCGCCCACGCGGCGCTGCGTTGCTACGGGATCACCGGCATGGCGGCGCGCGGGCTGCGTGACGGTGTGGCCGAGCTGCTGCGCAGGGAGAACGTCGATCGTGGCGTCGAAGTGGTCGAGGTCGAAGGCGGCCTTGGCATCGACGTCTTCGTCATCGTCCAGTACGGAATCCGCATCTCGGAGGTCGCCCACAACCTCCAGCAGGCGGTCAAGTTCGAGGTCGAGCGATCCGTCAACGTGCCCGTGGCCAAGGTGAACGTCAACGTCCAGGGCGTTCGCGAAGAGAAGCCCTGAAGCGTGGCGAGAGAATCCAATCAAGGGGTTGACGGACCTCTCTTCAAGCGTGCCCTGCTCGGGAGCTTGAGCTGGCTCTCGGCCAACCACGAAGAGGTGAACCGCCTCAACGTCTTCCCGGTCCCAGACGGCGACACCGGAACAAACATGCTGCTGACCCTTCAATCCGCGGTCGAGGACATCAAGGAGAGCGACGCAGCCGAGGTGAGCAAGATCGCCAAGCTGGCCTCGCACGGCAGCCTGATGGGCGCGCGCGGAAACTCCGGCGTCATCCTGTCGCAGATCTTTCGCGGCTTCGCCCGCGCCGTCGAGGGCAAGAGCTCGCTGACGCCGGCCGAGCTCGCGGCAGCCTTGGAGGAAGCCTCCAACGCCGCGTATCGAGCGGTCAACAAGCCGACCGAAGGCACGATCCTGACAGTCGCGCGCGAGGCAGGACGGGCAGCGGCCGCGGCGGCAGCCAGCCCGGGCGCGACGGTTCCACGGGTCATCGCCGCCGCGGCGGATGGGGCGAGGGCCGCAGTCCTTAAGACACCCAGCCAGCTGCAGATCCTCCGCGAAGCGGGGGTCGTCGACGCCGGCGGGTTTGGCCTGCAGGTCATCCTCGAGGGCATGCTCAAGACCTTCGAGGAGTCGGAATCGGCGAATGGGACGCTCGTGACGTCACGGCCGTTGGCGCAGGTGGCTTCGCAGATGGCGGTCGCCCTCCCCGAGGGTGGCTGGGGCTACTGCACCGAATTCCTGATCGAAGGCACAGGGCTGGACCTGGACGTGATCAAGAACCAGATCGAAGCGCTGGGCAACTCAGTACTCGTCGTCGGGGAGCCTGAGCTTGTGAAAGTCCACGTGCACACCGACGACCCGACCCGGGTCATCACATTGGCCGGTCGTTACGGAAAGCTGCTGAAGCTGAACGTCGGAGACATGTCGACTCAGCACAAGCGAATCCTCGACGACGCGAGTCAATCAGCCGGAGCGCCGCGCCCAAACGGAGTCGGACTCGTCGCTGTCGTGGCGGGCAGCGGCCTGGTCGATATCTTCCGCGGGCTGGGCGTCGATGCGATCGTCGAGGGCGGTCAGACGATGAATCCAAGCACGCAGGACATGCTCACCGCGATCGAGTCTGTGTCTTATGACGAGGTCATCCTCATGCCGAATAACAGGAACGTCATCCTCGCAGCCAAGCAGGTGCCCGGGCTCACGAAGAAGAAAGTGCACGTCCTCGAGACGCGCAGCGTCCCGCAAGGAGTCGCTGCCGTAGTCGCTTTTCGCGCCGACCGGCCGGGTGCCGACAACTTGGCGGCGATGAAGGCCGAGGCCGATCGCGTTCAAACGATCGAGGTCACGCATGCGGTCCGCGATACCCGCTCCAACGGCCTGAAGGTGAAAAAGGGTGACGTCATTGGCCTGATCAACGACAAGCTCGAGTTCGCGGGCTCTGACTACGGAGAGGTCGTCAACAAGGCCCTCGGCAAGCTGGGGGCGGACTCGTTCGAGTTGGTCACTGTCTACCGGGGCAAGGACGCTAGCGATGACGAGCTGGCCAAGCTCGAATCGGACATCCGCTCCACGCACCCGGGTCTCGAGGTCGAGGTGCAGCACGGCGGACAGCAGCACTATCCCTTCATCCTCTCCGTCGAATAGACCGCCAAAGTGAAGCGAAGTTTCGCGGTCGTCACCGACTCGACCTCCGACCTGCCGGACGAGTGGCGCGAGCGCTACGACATCGAGGTCGTCCCCCTGAAAGTCCTGTTCGGCGAGGAGACGTTCCGGGATGGCGTCGATATGAGCAACCAGGAGTTCTTCGCGCGTTTGGCGACCTCCAGCAAGCTTCCCACCACGTCAGCGCCATCGCCCGGTGAGTTTGCCGAGGTCTACCAGCGGCTCGCCAAAGACCACGATGGCTGTATCTCGATCCACATCGGCGCGCAACTTTCGGCCACTGCTGAATCGGCGCGGGTGGGTGCACAGACCGTTGAGGGATTCAAGGTCAACGTCATCGACAGCGAGACCGTGACGATGCCGATGGCTTTCCTCTGCAAGGTCGCGGCGGAGTCAGCCAGCCTCGACGACGCGACGGCGGCGGTGAAGCAGCGCATCCCGGGGTGTCGAGTGCTCGCGCTGCTCGACACGCTTCGCTACATCGAGATGGGTGGGAGGGTGAGCCGGGCGCAGGCCATGATCGGCACCATGCTCGACCTCAAGCCTTTGCTGCTCGTCAAGGACCGCGAGATCAAGTCGGTGGACCGCGTCCGCACGCGTTCGCGGGCCATCCCGCGGATGATCGAGTTCTTCGAGGCCGACCTGCCGGTCGAATACGTGGGTGTGATGCACGGGCAGGCGCTCGAGGAGGCCGAACGCATCGCCACAGGCCTGCGCGAGCGCCTGCCGGACCTCGAGATACCGATCAGTGAGATCGGATGCGTGCTTGGGACGCACACCGGCCCGAAAGCTCTGGGACTCGTCTACATCAAGAAGTAGTCGTCGCCCGCCCGCTGGGTGTGAAGACCAGGCTGCGGCCCGGTAGCGGCCAGACGCGGAGCAAGGGCGGCGTGAGGGCGATGACGCGTGGAAGGACCGCCACAGCCACCTTGTAGGCGCGCTGCTGCCCGCGTCCCCATGGCAGGCCGTACTGCTCGCGCAGCGCCGGCGTCAGCAGCCCGGTCGTGATCACGTTCAACGGCAGCATCACCGGGCCGGACAGCAGGCGCACCCGTGGCTGCATCACCTGCGCGGCCAGTTCGCGCGCACGCTCACCCACCCGCACCGGCCCGCTCGACACCATCTCTTTGAGGTATTCGTCGAAGTCATCCACCGTGCTGGGAAATCGATCGCGCGGAATTCCCAACAGCTCACCCAGCAGCTTGAACTCCTCGTGGAACGTCTCGCGCTCATCAGGCAGAAGGCGTTGCACGAATGTCTCGTAGGTCAGGAGCGCCGTGTCAGCCAGCGTCACGTACACCCACAGCAAGAGGTCGGGATCCAGCGCACGGTAGTCGCGGCCCTGGACCTTGGCGTGCACCTGGTTAACACGTCGCGCAGCGGCCAGCGCCGTCTGCCGATCGCCGAACACGATCGCCATCGTCATCCGGATCGTCCTGCGCAGCCGCCGGATCGGGTGAGCGCGAAAGTCGGAGTGCTCGTCCACGCCGGCCGCAACCTGGGGATGTGCGAGCTGCATCAGCAGGGCGCGTCCTCCGCCGAGCAGGAGGATGTTCTCGCGGTTCACACGCCGGGTGATCGAGTCCTCCGCAAACAGGCCAGGCCTCACCATGCCATCTTATTAAGGTGGGTGCGCAGCTCTTCACTTTCGGAGCTGCGTTTCTCGGCTCGGCGGTGGAGTCGGTCGAGGCGCTGACGATAGTCCTGGCCGTCGGCCTCACCCGAGGCTGGCGCGCGCCCCTTTACGGCACCGTCGCGGCCCTCGTATCGCTGGCTGTGCTGGTCGTGGTCTTCGGCCAGCTCATCGTCCAGCGTGTGCCCGAGTCCAGCCTCAAGCTCGTCATCGGCACCCTGCTCCTGCTGTTCGGTTTGCGGTGGCTGCACAAAGCGGTCCTGCGCTCGGCCGGTGTGGTCGCGATGCACGACGAAGAACACGCCTACCAGCAGACGGTCAGCGAGCTTCAGGGCGCGGTTTCGCGCAGGGACTGGGTGGGCTTCGTGATCGCCTTCAAGGGCGTCTTTCTCGAGGGCATCGAGGTCGTGTTCATCGTCGTGGCCGTCGGAGGCACGAGCAAATACTTCCCCGAGGCGGTCGCAGGTGGGTTGCTCGCGATGCTGGTGGTGGCCATCGTCGGCGTGGTCGTCCGGAAGCCGTTGGCGAGAGTCCCGGAGAACACCCTCAAGTACGCGGTCGGCATCATCCTGACGAGCCTCGGCACCTTCTGGGCGGCCGAGGGGATGGGCGCCTCCTGGCCCTTTGACTTCGTCTCCATCTTCGTCCTCGTCGCTGCCTATCTCGGCGCGTCGCAGCTCGCCGTGATGCTGGTCCGCCGCCGTCCGGTCATGGCGTGAGGTTCCTCAAGTCCGCGGGATCCGAGGTGATCGGACTGTTCGTCGCCGATTGGGTTCAGACGGCGGTCATCGTCGCCATCGTGGCGGCGGCCTGGTACGCGATCTCAGGCCTGCACGCGATGCCGCTTCCGGTGCTGGTTGGGCTCATCCTTCTGCTGGCAGCCCAGCACGTCTGGTTTGCCGTCGCCGAAGCTCGCCGCGACGCGCGGACTAAGCCGTTGCCTTCGCCATCTCCGCGTTGAAGGTGTCGACCAGCGGCCGGTAGAAGTCGTCGATCTCCGTCCCGATCTTGGTGAAGTCGTAAGCGCTGATCTTGTTGGCGTCCGTCTCGACGGCCTGCTCTGCGCTGGTGATCGCGTTCAGGTCACCGGCCGCGGCCGCGTCGAGCAGCTTGCCGAAATCCGTGACCAGCGACTGGAAGTCGACCATCAGGTCGTGTAGCTCCGTCGGGAGGCCTGGCGCCGTCGACAGCTGAAGCGCCTTGTC
>JBGPYE010000073.1:0-7029 GCA_041493095.1 Candidatus Dormibacteraceae bacterium | reverse complement strand
GGGATGGCATTCGGTCCCGCTGCCGGCCTCGACCTTGTGGACGCGCTCGTCGCCGAGCCCTCGCTCAAGTCGTACCACCTACTGCCGGCCGTCCGCGGCGACCTCCTGAAGAAGCTCGGCCGGTCCGACGAGGCGCGCGCCGAGTTCGAGCGTAGCGCGTCGCTGACGGAGAACTTGAGGGAGCGCGAGCTCCTGCAGAGGCGAGCAGCGGAGTGCGCCGCGGAGCGGATGGCGGGCTAGAGGCTGGCCTCATTCAGGTCTAGGACGCCTTCCCAGACCAAAACTAGCCCCGCGATTGGGACTAGGAGCCGGTCGAACGCGGCCCTAATTTGATCGTGGCGGATCGCGCCCCAGGAGTCGGCTGCGCCTGCTCGCTGGATGGCGCCGCCCCATACTCCTCGTCCGTGACGTGGTCACCCCACGTCGCGTTGTTCCCCGTGTCATCCACCTCGAGCATTGCGAGGTGGGTCATGAATCGGGTCGGTGCAGCGCCGTGCCAGTGGTGCTCGCCCGGCTCGAAGAAGACGCGGTCGCCGGGCCGGATGACCTCAATCGGTCCCCCGCGCCGTTGAGCCAGGCCTACGCCCTCGGTGACGAAGATGGTCTGGCCGTTGGGGTGCGTATGCCAGGCGGTTCGCGCTCCGGGCGTGAAGTGGACGCTGCTAGCGCTCAGCCGCGAGCCATTCGATGGCGCCGCGACCGTGTCGACGTAGACAACGCCTGTGAACCACTCGGTCGGGCCCGCCGCGGTCTTGACGCCGTTCTTAGTGATCTGCACGTTGTCCTCCTAAGCCGCCCGTCCTAAGCCACCGCGCTCAGCGTACGCGGCGTTACCTGGTCAAGACCAAGCTGCACGTAGCGCTCAGCGCATCACGTTGACAGGCTCGCCATTTTCGGATGCAGCCGGCGCCGGTAGCTTCAAACGCTTGAGCAGCAGCGCGTTGACTGCCACGAGCACGCTTGAGCCTGACATCGAGAGCGCCGCTATCTCAGGTCGAAGGACGAGTCCGAACTTGGGTTCAAAGATGCCGGCGGCGATCGGGATGGCGATCGCGTTGTAGCCCACCGCCCACGCAAGGTTCTGCCGCATCTTCCGGAGCGTGCCGCGCCCGATCGTGATCGCTGTGGCCACATCGAGAGGATCTGAGCGCATGAGCACGACATCGGCGGTCTCGATCGCGACGTCTGTGCCGGCGCCGATCGCGATACCCAGGTCGGCCTGGGCCAGGGCGGGGGCATCGTTGACGCCGTCGCCGACCATCGCCACCTTCTTACCGCTTCGCTGCAGCTCGCCGATCTTGCCGGCCTTGTCGGCGGGAAGGACCTCTGCGATCACCGCTTTGATGCCGAGCTCGCGGGCGATCCGTTCGGCGGTGACGCGGTTGTCGCCTGTCAGCATCACGACATCGACGCCCTTCCGTTGTAGTGTCTCAACGGCAGCCTTGGCGGTTGGGCGCGGAGCGTCGCTGATACCGATCACCGCCGAAGCGCGCCCGTCGACCGCAACCACGACGACGGTTCGCCCCTCTGCCGCCATCGCGTCGCGCCTGGTCGCCAATCCGTCGAGGCTGATTTTCTCGCGAGTCATCATCCGCGCATTGCCCACCACAACACGATGGCCGTTGACCATGGCCACGGCGCCATGCCCGGGAACGTTTTCGAAGTCGGTCACTTGCAAGTGGGCCGCACCGGCTTGCTCCGCACGGTGAACGATTGCCTCCGCCAGTGGGTGCTCAGAGTCGCGCTCGACTGCGGCTGCAAGCGCCAGGACTTCCGCCTGTGACAGATGGTCCACGTACATCTCGGTGACTTCGGGTTCGCCCTTGGTCAGGGTCCCCGTCTTGTCCATCACGACGACCTGGACACGAGCGGCCGCCTCGATCGCGGCGGCGTTCTTGAAAAGGATTCCTCGTTTCGCGCCGAGCCCGGTGCCCACCATGATGGCGGTCGGTGTTGCGAGCCCGAGAGCGTCGGGACACGTGATCACGACCACAGTGATGGCGAAGAGGATGGCCTGGCTGAAAGTGCGGCCCGCGAGCAACCAGGCGATCAACGTGAGCGTGCCGCCGATGAGCGCCACCAGCACGAGCCAGAAGGCGGCCCGATCAGCAAGCTGCTGCCCCGGTGCTTTCGAGCTCTGAGCTTCCTGGACGAGCTTCACGATCTGGGCCAGGGCCGTGTCAGAGCCCACCCTGGTCGCACGGGCGCGCAGTGTTCCGTTCTTGTTGATCGAACCGCCGATCAACGGTGAGCCCAGCGCCTTCGAAACGGGGAGACTCTCGCCGGTGACGACCGACTCGTCCACCTCGCTGATTCCCTCCTCGACCACGGCGTCGACGGGGGCCTTCGCGCCAGGCTTGATGAGCAGGAGATCGCCGACCTGCAGCTCCGAGGTCGGCACCTCGACCTGCTCGCCATCGCGGATGACGAGCGCTCGCGGCGGGGTAAGGTCCAAAAGAGCGCGGATCGCGTCGTTGGCGCCACCCCGCGCTCGCATCTCGAGCCAGTGGCCCAGGAGCACGAAGGCGCACAAAACCGTAGACGCCTCGTAGAACACCTCCCCGCCGCCGCGGAGGGTGACCACGACCGAATAGGTCCAGCCGGCCGCGATGGCGACCGCGACCAGGACCATCATGTCCAGCGTGCGCGCTCGCAGGGCTCGCACTGCTCCGTCGAAGAAGATCCAGCCCGAGTAGCCGATCACGGGCAAGCTCAGGATCAGCTGGAACACGTCGTCGCGCAGACCGAATGGAGCCGGAACACCGAAATGCAACACCTGGCGGCCGATCGTCGACCAGAGCAGGATTGGCACCGACAGTACGGCTGCTACCAGGAAGCGGTTGCGCATGTCTAGAACCATTGCGTCCATCGACATCCCGTCATGCCCGCCGTGGCCCATCACCTCGTGCGGGGAGCGCATTGTGGTGGCGTGAGTGCGGTGATCCACACAACCCAGTATACCCATGGGGGGTATGATTGAACGATGCCAGGTTACACAAAGGACAAGCAGAAGATCGAGACAAGACTGCGGCGCATTGAAGGACAGGTTCGCGGCATCCAGAAGATGGTTGAGGAGGATCGCTACTGCATCGACGTTCTCACCCAGGTCAACGCGACCAGGGCGGCGCTCGAAAGCGTCGCTCTCCAGCTCCTCGCCGACCACACCGAGCACTGTGTGATGGAGGCCATCCGGTCTGGCGGCGGCGGCAAGAAGGTCCGAGAGCTCAACGATGCCGTCGAGCGGCTGGTGAGGAGCTAGGCCGGTTTGTTCGTGGCCAGCGCGATCCTGCACGCGCTCCAGATCTCGTTCGTCATGCTTTGGGAAGTTTTCTGGCCGCTCGCCTTCGGCTTTCTGCTTTCGGCCATCGTCCAGACGGTCGTGTCGAAGCGGGCGGTGGCGAGCGCGCTCGGCCGGCCCGACCTCAAGGGTTTCGCGCTCAGCCTGGGCCTGGGGGCGGCCAGCTCGTCGTGTTCCTACGCGGCCGTCGCTGTGGCGAGGTCCCTATTTCGCAAGGGGGCCAGCTTCGTCAACGCCATCATCTTCGAGTTCGCCTCTACCAACCTGGTCTTTGAGCTGGGCCTCGTGCTCCTCATCCTCCTGGGCTGGCAGTTCGTCGCCGCCGAGTTCGCGGGAGGCCTCCTGATGGCGGTGCTTCTCTGGATCCTCTTCAAGCTGACGCTGCGCAAGCGGATGGTCGACGAGGCCGCGCGCCAGGCCGAGCGCGGAGTCTTCGGCTCGACCCATGAAGCCCATGGCGAGATGGACATGTCCATCACCGATGGGCCTTTTCTTTCACGGCTTTTCTCGCCGCGGGCGTTCACCGCTATCTCGCATTCCTTCTTCATGGACTTGAACGCGCTGTATGTGGACCTGGGGCTGGGCTTCCTGATCGCGGGCGCACTCGCAGCCTGGGTCCCGAACAGCTGGTGGCAGGCGTTCTTCCTGACCAACCACCCGACGCTAAACGAGTTCTGGAGCCCGCTGATCGGCCCGGTAATTTCGATGCTCAGCTTCGTCTGCTCAGTTGGGAACGTACCTCTGGCGGTGGTGCTCTGGAACGGCGGCATCAGCTTTGGCGGGGTGATCAGCTTCATCTTCGCCGACCTGATCATCCTGCCGATCCTGAACATCTATCGGAAGTACTACGGAGGGCGCATGTCGCTCTACCTGCTCGGGGTCTCTTACGCGGCGATGGCGTTGGCCGGGTTCCTGGTCGGAGGCGCGTTCCAGCTCCTTGGCCTGGCTCCGACCAATCACCATGTCGCCGTCTTCGAAACCCAGCCGACCTGGAACTACACGACCTTCCTCGACATCGCGTTTCTGGCCCTCATCGCGGTGATGGCCTGGCGGTTTGTCACGACCGGCGGCATCGAGATGCTGCGCGCTCACGCCCGCCGGCCTGAGGCAGGAGCGAAGCTGGTCCGAGACCCGGTCTGCGGGATGAGCGTCGATCCCGCGAACTCCAAAGAAAAGGCGGAGTACCGCGCCGCCACGTATTACTTCTGCTCTGCCGGCTGCCGGTCAACTTTTGAGAAGGATCCCGCTCGCTACTCAGCCCAGCCAGTTCACGTGGGCCCGGCCCGCATAACGCCTGCTGTGGCAGGAGGAGAGATGGAGAGACGACAATCAGCGATCGACCCAGTCTGCGGAATGACCGTTGACACCGACCATGCGGAATACCGCTCGTTTCAAAAAGGGGAGACCTACTACTTCTGCTCCCCGGGCTGCAAGGCAACCTTCGAAAAGGACCCGGGCAAATACATGAGTCGGCCAAAAACCGAGTCCTAAGGATTTAGTTTGAGCGCGCGCATAATGGCCTCCTTGGGGTGTCTGGGCTTTGATGCGAGCTGGTTCGCGTCGGCCCTGAGGCAGTTCAACCAATGGAGGTGATCATGCTGAAGATCACGGAATCGGCAGCGGCCCTTCCCGCACAGGACATGGCGCGCGCCCGCAAGTTCTACGAGCAGAAGCTCGGTCTCACGCCTAATGAGGTGGGGCCTGACGGCAGTGTCGTCTACAAGACGGGCAGCACCGGCTTTCTCGTCTTTCCGAGCATGGGGAAGGCTTCAGGCGACCACACGCAGTTGGCGCTTGACGTCGAGGACGTCACGGCCACTGTGAACGAGCTCAAGAAGAGTGGTGTGAAGTTCGAGGACTACGACTTTCCTGGACTCAAGACCGAGGACGGCATCGCCGCGGTGGGAGGAGGCAAGGGAGCCTGGTTCAAAGACAGCGAAGGCAACCTGATTGCTGTTGGTGAGGGGCTGAGAACTCAGCGTTCGGCTTCGGATCGAGCCGCTGCGACGAACACTCGCTGATGTAGAAAACCTTGGGCGCTCGGGGATGCTTGTTCCCGGGCGCCCGCTTCTTGATCGCCGTTACGAAGCGCTCGCGGCGGGCGTTCACCCTCCCGTAATGGTTTCAAAGCTCGTCCTTGGAGTGGCGATCCTCGGTTTCATGGCTGCGTGTCAGCTGCCCGGCTCGCAGACGACCTGCAACACCATGATCGACTGGGTCAACTTCATCCAGGTCGGGCCGACCCAGTTCGTTTCCGGACCGGAGCCCGACAGGGCCATCCAGGAGGGCGACCTCGGTCCCGCCTATGCCTATGTCAAGTTCAAGGTCAACGGCAATGTCTGTGATCCGGGCTACCAGCTCAAGGATGGTGACGCCGCATTCCTCGACCCCGGAACTCCGATCTACCAGATCAAGGGGCACCCGGCGTCCGAGCAGCTGGCGGCGCGATTCAATGGAACCCTGGTGGTCTACACGGCGATGACGCCAGTCCGCTAAGGCGGTTCATCCCGCTGGCCCGGCCGCTTCAATATGTACGCCGTGCCGGGTCGAGCATCAACGCGTACTTCGCCTTGTTGCGGTCGCGCTCGAGCAGCGCCTCGACGACGAGATGTGGGAGGCCGAGCGGGAGAGCCTGACCTCCTTCGGCTATGCGACAGCTCTGCCGAACGAGCGCGCGCCGATGACGATCGCGATGATCGAAAGCACGAGCATGACCGCGACTCCCCTGGTGACGCTCGGATCGGAGATCTGGTCCCGGAACACGGCTCGCGCGGCGTCAACCGCGTACGAAAGCGGGTTCAAGGCCGCGATGTTGCGCAGCCACTGCGGCGCCAGGCTCATGGGCAGCAGCACTCCAGACAGCAACAGGATGGGCAGGGTCGACGTGAAGATGATCGGCGCGTAGGTGTCTTCGCTGCGCGCCCACAGCGCCACCGCGTAGGCGATCGATGCCGTGAGCAGCCCGATCAGCGCGATCAATCCCAGGGTGATGACCACTCCGATCGGATGGATGCTCAGGCCGAACGGCAGCGCGAGCAGGATCAAGATCAGGGACTGCACGACGATGGACACCACGTCGCGGAGAGCGCGTCCGAGCAGAAGCGCGACCCGGCTGATCGGCGTGACCCGCAGCCGCTCGATCACGCCGGCCCTCAGCTCAGCGATCAGGCTGAAACCAACACCGGCCGCGCCGAACATTCCAAGCTGCACCAGCAAGCCCGGGACGAAGACGTTGTAGGCGCCACCTGGCGGGAAGCCCTGCACCGACGCGATGGACTTGAGCAAAGGCGCGAAAAGGATCAGATAGAGGAGCGGCTGCCCCACCCCGAGCGCCACCCAGACCGGGTTGCGGATGAAAAGGCCGAAGTAGCGGCCGAATACGAGTCCCGTGTCGCGGACGAGCTTCATGCCGCCGTCTCCCTCAGCGAGCGTCCTGTCTGGCGCAGGAAGACGTCGTCAAGGCTCGGCCGGTGGAGGCCGATGGTCACGAGCGTCAAACCCGCGCCGTCGAGCAACCTCAGGATGGCCGGCATGGCGACCTCTCCGCGGTCCACATATAGAAGGACGAAGCCGTCGTCGAGCTTGGCCTCTCTGACGAAGGGCTGTTCTTTCAGCAAATCCAGCGCCCGCTGCTGGTCGCCGGCCACCGTGAGCGTCACCACGTCTCCCGCGACCTCGCGCTTCAGCTCCTCGGGAGTGCCCTCCGCGACGATCTTCCCGTAGTCGATGAT
>JBGPYE010000195.1:0-4287 GCA_041493095.1 Candidatus Dormibacteraceae bacterium | reverse complement strand
GACCGCGTCAATCACGCCCGGCACCTCGTTGAAGAGATGCTCGACACCCCAGAAACACCCGCCGGCAAAAGTAGCTTTCTCCATCTCGGATTTCAGGATACGCCGTACTTAAAATGACCCCTTCCCATGCCAGGCCCCGACACTCCGCGACGCAAGCCCGGGTGGCTACACCTCGCGACGGTTGACATCACGCCGTTGCGGCGCCACCGCGACTTTCGCCTGCTGTTCATCGGGAGACTGGTCTCGTTCTTCGGAACCATGATCACGGTTGTCGCCTTCCCGTACCAGGTGTACCAGCTGACGCACAGCGTGCTGTTGGTCGGCTTTCTCGGTGTTGTCGAGTTTGCGGCCATCCTCGCCTTCGCGATGGTTGGCGGCGCGCTCGCGGACGCAGCCGACAGGCGGTCATTGGTCCTGCTGACAGAGGCAGGTCTGATGGGGTGCAGCCTCATTCTCGCGGGCAACGCAGCGCTGGCGAACCCCCAGGTGTGGGTCTTGTTTGCGATCACTGTCATCTGGGGCGGGCTCGACGCCGTCCAGCGGCCCTCACTCGACGCCATGCTTCCGCGCCTGGTCGACCGCGACGAACTCACCGCGGCTGCGGCGCTCAACAGCATGCGTTCGACCCTTGGACAGATCCTCGGACCTGCCCTGGGCGGCGTGCTCCTGGCTTCGATCGGGTTGCCGCTCACGTACATGGTCGACGTCGCGACCTTTGTGGCCGGACTCGTTTGCCTGTGGCTGATGCGCGCGGTCCCGCCGCCGGTGAACGCCGAGCGGCCGAGCTTTCGGCGAGTCGTCGAAGGTCTGCGCTATGCACGCAGCCGGCCCGAGCTGATCGGGACGTACGCGGTCGACATCATTGCGATGTTCTTCGGCATGCCGATGGCGCTGTTCCCCGCCATCGCTCAGGGGCTTGGTGGGCCTGGTGTCTTGGGCATGCTGTACGCCGCGCCCGCGGTCGGATCGTTCCTCTTCTCAGCGACGAGTGGATGGACGAATCGAGTGCACCGCCACGGCATGGGGGTGATCGTCGCCGCGATCGTTTGGGGTCTCGCCATCATTGGCTTCGGCCTGGCGCCCGGGCTCATCGCGGCCCTTGTGTTCCTGGCCCTCGCCGGCGCCGCGGACATGATGAGCGGCGTCTTCAGGCAGGTGATCTGGAACCAGACCATCCCGGATTCTCTGCGCGGGCGCCTGGCCTCGATCGAGATGCTGAGCTACACGTCAGGTCCGGCCCTCGGCAACTTCGAGGCGGGCCTGGTGGCGTCGCTCGTCAACATCCGTTTTTCAATCATCTCGGGCGGCGTCCTTTGAGTGGTCGGCTGCGTGCTGTGCGCACTGGCGCTGCCCGCATTTCGCAAGTACGATTCGCGGAGCTACCATCTGGCGCCAGATCCTCGTCCCGACGGCGTCAAGCAGGAGAAGCAATGAGCTCTGAGCAGATCGTGGTCACGCTGGCGGTTGTCACGGCGCTCCTCGCGCTGTGGGCCGCAGTGTTCGCCACGCGCGCCGATCGGGCAGCCCGTCGCGCCGGCAAGCTCGCGGACGCCCGCTGGGAGACGGTGACCAAGCCTGTCCCCCACCTAACCTTCACGGGTTCGCCCTCCCCAAACCAGCCGATCGAGGTGGAGATCGAAAACCTGGGCGGCACCCTGGCCGCCGGAGGCGTGATCGTGCAGGCGGCTGACGATCTCTACGCGGGCGAGCTGACGATGCCAGAAAAAGCGCCGCCACGCCGGCTTCTTCTTCAGCCGGCCATGAAGGCGTGGCAGCGGGCGACCCAGCCGCGCTGCCTGCTACTGGTGGCGCGCGATGTGAACGGACGCTGGTGGAACTGCCTCGATGGCAAGGCGATCAAGGATCCACGCAAATGGCTTGCCGCCCAGCTGCGAGAGCTTCGCCTGCAGGGCGTCGTCGACTTTCCCGGGCTGACTGGTCCGGCGCGCTAGTGGTGTTCTAAGTCCAGACGCGCGTTGAGCTTCATCGTGACGTTGCCGTGGAGCGCCTTGGAGATCGGGCAACCTTCCTTGGCCGCCTCGGCCTCCTTCTGAAACTCGGCCTCGTCGATGCCGTGAATGTGGCCGACCGTCGTGATGGTGACGGTGGTGATGCCCGGCCCTGGGACGAACTCCACCTCGACCGAGGTGTTGAGCCTTTCGACCTTGTGGCCGGCCTTGCTCAGGCCGTTCGAGAAAGCCATCGAGTAGCAGGCCGCGTGGGCTGCGGCGAGCAGCTCTTCGGGGCTCGTCTTACCGTGCTGTCGCTCAGTGCGGCTGGCCCATGAGACAGGAAACTCGCTGATCGCTTCGCTGGCCACCTTGACACGGCCCTTCCCGCTGGCCAGATCTCCTTCCCAAACAGCATCCGCACGACTTACCGCGGCCATAGTTCATCCTCCCGATTTCAGACGTGTCCTTGATCGGCAGTCTAGATCCTGTCGCAAGCCGGTTGGAGGCGGCTTTGTGCTTCAGACAACTCGGATTGCCGGGGGTAAGCTTGTCCCTCCACCAATAGCGCGCGTTGTGGGAGGATGCAAATGGCAGCTCACAGGTCTTTCGCACTTAGCGTTGGACTGGCGCTTGCGTGGTCGGTGTCGGCGGCGACAGCCGCCGCCGATTCGACAGTGGACAGCAACAGCGCTCTCTCCTCGAACGGCGGCGGTTGCTTTTCGCCGCCCATCACTCAGACGAGTCCGTTCGATCAGCTGGCCGCGGTCAATCCCGAATGGGCTCCGGTTGTCAACGGAGCTTCACCCTTCTCCTCTCCCATCCTCGTTCATGGAACGGTGGTCGACTCCCATGTCTCGCAGCTTGACTTTCCCGCCGGCCACGTGCGCTTCGATCAAAACACCGACATCGCGCTCGTTCCGGCCGATGTGCACTTTCTAGCGACGGGCAACATGGCCGGCGGGCAGCCCGTCCTCGAGCTCGAGTGGGAGACCGGCAGCTACCCGTCCTGGGCGTGGGCCGGAGAGGGCGATCGGATTGTGGCGCTTGGCCGGTGGATCTTCGACTGCGGCCATCCCGACCCGATACCCGGACACAAATCGGGATCGGGGGAGCCGTGCCTGACCGCGGCCGATCCGCCGGCTGGCGTCGCTTGTTTGGGTGCAGTCTTCAACTACCGAAGCGAGATGCACCCGCCGCAGGCCGTGGCCGTGATCCACTCCGGAGGCGGCGCAAACATTCGGGACGCGGGCCGCGCTGTCCCCGTGACCCGCGCTGACGTGTTCGTGAGCGCCGACGGAGGCGGCGCCGGCGACGCATGCGTCGTAACGCACAAGTCCACTGTCAATGCGATCCTGGGCGCGCCCTGCTTCCCGCTCTCCGCGCCGCTCGCGCTCCTGCCGCCGGGGGCGGCACCTCTCAACTCCACCGATTTCACTTTCGACGTTCCGCTGCCCGCGGTTCGCGGTGGCCGCCAGCCGGTCCTGCGCGTACTGCCCCGCACGACTCCGGCTCTGGGCAGCACGCCCGTCCCGGCCCGCCTCCTGGTCACTCCCCACCTGGATGGGGCCGACCCTCACTACGAGGTGACGGTGCGAATGACCGAAGCCGTAGGCGGAAGGATGCCTACTGGTTTCGCGGCCACCCTGCTCGCGGGCTGGCAGCAAGCGCCTGACTCGCCGATGGTTCATCTTCGGGTGACGATCGACGGGATCGTCGTCAATGACGCGCTCAAGCCGGTTGTTCCGGGAGTCCCGACGCCGGCCGGGTGGAAGATGCAGACGAACGTCAATAACGAGTGGCAAGAAATCGGTGGCCTGGACCAGGTGGCGGGCAGCTCGGTAGGCCTGTTCACGCCGGCGAGCGCCCAGTACGACCTGTTCATGCCGCGGAGCACACCGTTGCACCTCCACGCCGATGCCGCGAGCATGGGCTGCGTCGACACGTTGTTCGGCCATACCCTGCTCGATGACCTGTTCCGATTCGGATTCAACGGCAATCCGAGCACTCTGCCGGGGGCCCTTGGGCTTGGGCTCACGTGTCTGAACGCCACTGAACGCGACGCCGGCTCGATCGACATCACGTACGCCGCGCCGGGATTCGGCGTGAGCGACACGCCGATTCAGATCACCAGCTCCAATGGTGCGTTCCAGCTCAGATTCCGGATCGAACGCGTCGAGGACGGCGCCTAGGGTTCAGTCAAGCCCGTAACCATTCGCCCCCTTTCCCGTGTTGAACGTGGCGATGTCTGAGGCAGGGTCGACCGTCGGTCAGCTCTCGGCCGATGGTCGGTGGCGCTGGGACGGCAGTACCTGGCAACCGGCGTCTACAGCCGCGG
>JBGPYE010000274.1:0-2423 GCA_041493095.1 Candidatus Dormibacteraceae bacterium | reverse complement strand
CGAGGAGGCGGGCGACCCCCACGGCAAGCCGATCCTCATGCACCACGGCACACCCGGCGCAGGTGTCTTGTATCGCCCGCACGTCTCCGACGCCGCCGACCGCGGAATAAGGCTGATCGGCTATGACCGGCCTGGCTACTGCGGGTCCACTGCGAACCCGGGCCGGACGGTCGCAGACTGCGCAAACGACGTTCGAGAGATTGCCGGTGTGCTGGGAATCGACCGGCTCGGAGTCTGGGGGATATCGGGGGGAGGGCCTCACGCGCTTGCGTGCGCAGCTCTTCTGCCAGACCTGGTCGTGGCGGTAGCTTCTCTCGCCGCGATCGCTCCGTACGGTGCGCCGGGGCTTGATTACTTCACAGGCATGGGCACGGAGAACATCGACGACATCAAGCTCATGCTCGCCGACGAGCCGGCCGCTCGGGCGAAGGGCATCGATGACCGTGAGCGGTTGCTGGCGCTGAGCGCCGAGGACATGGCCAACGCGTTTCCAACCCTGCTTTCGGCGGTGGACGCCGCTGCACTCACCCCTGAGCTGGGCGAGTACCTCTGGAAGTCGGGTCAAATGGGTCTGTCGTCGAGCGATCAGGGTTGGTGGGACGACGGCAAGGCGCATTTGCAGCCATGGGGTTTTGCATTTGACGCCACCCGCGTCCCGGTACAGCTGTGGCATGGGCGGCACGATCGGTTTGTTCCTTTTCAACACGGCGAGTGGCTCGCCGGCCAGATTCCTGGCGTCGACGCCCACCTGACCGACGAGGATGGCCACCTGACCCTTCTGCAGAATCGCGTCGGGCAGGTCCATGCCTGGCTGCTCGAGCATTTCTGAGGATTCCGGGCTCAGCAGCCTTCGCGGCGAGCGTTCGCCGCGGCAGCGTCCGACCAATTGAATGCGGCCAGGCTCACCGAATAGGTGTGCGGGCCCGCACAAGCGACGCGGCTGATCTCGCGGCCGATCGATTGATCGACTGACGACCGATTCGCAAGCAGCGTCGGAGTTGCGTCGCTCGAGAGCTCGGCCAGATATTGCGGATCCATTCTGTGGGAGAACCGTGAGTGGTCGATGTTGAGGGTGACCACTATCGCTTCCGGATTGACCAGGTTCAAAGCGAGGAGCAGGGCCATGGCGGAGATCGAAGTGGCTCCGACAAACCACCGTCGTCGCTGGAACACGCCGGCCGCCTCCGCTGCAAGCAGCAAGAACACGATCGCAATCCACACCGCGAAGATGTGGCTGTACAGGCGCAGCATGGTGAAGCCGTATGCCTCCTCGTAAAGGCTGAGGCGCCGGAAGGCGACGAAGACGATGAGGAGAGTCAGCCCGATCGCAATCTGCGCGAGGACCTGGAAGGCTCGCTTTGTCGTTCGCTCAGTAAGGCCGGTGATGCGGCTGAACAGGATCAGAACCACGGCCGCGATTCCCGCCACCCAGAGCAGCTGGAAGAACCCCGATCGTGCGTAGTCGGCGTACGTAACGCCTGCCGTACGAAGCGTGTCCCCGGCGGCGCCCGTAGCCGCCATGGCCTGGGCGATGGCGAAAGCCGCGAAGATCGCGTCGAGCACGGAAAGGACCACCAGCCCTTCTGTCGATCCCAGGCGCCACACCGGCCCATCCACGCGGATGAGCGGTTCGGCCGCCGCCAACCGCAGCAGCCCGGCCGCGACGAGCGACCCGGCGGCCACGAACGCGACATCAGTCAGCAGCTGACCAAAGTCGAGGTTGAGGTTGAAGAAGGACGCGAACACAGGGTCGGCCGCGGCGAGCAGACCGGCGACCAGGACCGCGATCGGCGCTGCGATGAGCAGGCCGCGGGCCAAAGGTGCGACCACACCCAGCCGCATCCGCACTCGCCGGAGGGGTTTGAACGCGAAGGCGGCGCCTGCAACGCCATGCATCACCGCATGAACTGAGCGCGCCAGCAGCTCGGCGATTCCGAGGTCTATGAGCGAGCCGCGAACCGACAGCGACGCAGCCAGGCCGAGAAGCGCGAAGGACATGACGAGATCGGGCCAGAGCAGCCACGCGCTTGCTCGGACCATCAACCAGGCGCCGAATACGACTGCGGCCGTTGCGAGCGCGCGCGATTCAAGCGTCATCAGCCGGCCAGCAAACATCAATGACAGCGCGGTGATCGCAAGCGTGAGGGGCGCCGCCAGGCCGAAGGTGCCCACACGGAGCCACTGATCCGCAAGCAGCCCGACCACCAGCGCGCAGGCAAGCGTGAGCCAGGTCGCCGGCGCACGGAGCTCGACCTTGAGCCATCCGGGATCGGGTCGGGTACCCGCGGCTGTAGACGCCGGTTGCCAGGTACTGCCGTCCCAGCGCCACCGACCATCGGCCGAGAGCTGACCGACGGTCGACCCTGCCTCAGACATCGCCACGTTCAACACGGGAAAGGGGGCGAATGGTTACGGGCTTGACT
>JBGPYE010000202.1:0-4057 GCA_041493095.1 Candidatus Dormibacteraceae bacterium | reverse complement strand
GGCCGATGTACCCGTAGAGATGTTCACCTCGCTGACGGTTGAGCACGGCATGGACACCTATGTCATCGGCGGCGTCGAGGACCGCGAAGCGCTTCGGTGGTTCGCATCCGAGGTTGTCCCGGCGGTCCGCGAGGCGGTCGCCAAAGCTCGGTGAATCACGCCGACCTCGTCGCGCTCCTGCAGGACGCGATCACCGAGCGTGGGGGACGATGGGCAGACCTCGGAGCGGGGGAGGGAGCCTTCACCCTGGCGCTGGCCGACCTGCTTGGGCCGGGCGCTCGCATTACCGCGGTCGACCGTGACGCCGGCGCCCTGCGGAATCTTTCAAGCGAGAAGCTTCCCGGCGTCGAGGTCGAGACCAAGGTGGGGGACTTCACCCGCCCGCTGGGTCTTTCCAACCTCGACGGCATCGTGATGGCCAACTCGCTTCATTTCGTGCGAGACAAGACGTTAGTGCTCGAGTCGGTGCGCAATATGCTGCGCCCCGGTGGAAAGCTGATCGTCGTCGAGTACGGGACCGACCGCGGCAATCCATGGGTGCCGCACCCGTTCACCTACCAGCGGTGGGAACGCATGGCGGCTCAGGCGGGGTTCGTGGGAACGCGACTCCTACGAACCATCCCGAGCCGCCACCTTGGAAGCATCTACTCCGCGGTCAGTGAGACCTAGAAGATCTGCGACTGCGACTGGGCTGCCGGAGCCTGAGCATGCCGGCCGTGCCTGCGCCGCAACCATCGCCCGATCATCACGCGCCGATCGTCGTGCGAACCGCCGCCGCCGCCTGGGTTGAACCGCTTGGTGATGCTGCCAAGCTTCGCGCCCCAGGTGACGTACTTCTTGAACCGCTCCTCTGCTTCCTGCGCGATTCCGATCCGCTCGCCCCGGGTTTCCTCCCTGAAGCGGGCGATGCGGCCGGCCGCGGCGCCTTCCTTCTCTTCGGGGGTAGATCCCACGTTGAGCTCGGGCAGCGTCCCGAGGACCACGATCTGGTCATCCTCGAGGGTGACCTCCACTCCCTTGAACCAGCCGTCTGGGAGTCTTCCGGCAAACCAACCCTTGATCGTTCCGAACTCTTTTTCGTCCATAATTACATAATTACGCTGCAAATCCGAATCTGTCAAGGGGTTGGCCTCCCCACCTCGTTGGGAGGTGGCCAGCAGGGCCGGAGGGGGGACCGGGCCCTGAACAACCCCTCTAAGCTGGATTGAGATGGGAATGATGGGCGGCGGCGGGCCGCCGATGATGCACTGGTTTGGCGGGCGGCGAAAGAAGCCTGACACCGGCCAGGCCAACAGCGGCCTGACCGGCGACCCGGCGCTCGAGCAGCCACCGCTGCCGGAGGGTCCTAAGGACCTCCGCGGCCGCTGGGAAAACCTGAAGCAGTCGGTCACCGGCACCAGTGCCGCCCTGCCGAGGGTTCTGCGGCTGGTCTGGGACGCGAGTCCGGCGACCACGCTCGGACTCTTTGCCACCACGGCGATCGCCGGCGTCATCCCGGCCGCCGCGGCTTACACGGCCAAGCTGCTGATCAACTCGGTCGTGTTGGGCATCTCGATCCACAACTTCCACCAACCGGACCGCGAGACGTTTGCACAGGTTTGCGCTTGCAGTCCGATCGGGCCCTTCCAGACGCTCCAGTTCACGGCCGTCGGCATGATCGTCGCGCTCGCGATCGTGCAGCTGGCCTTGTTCGCGCTCACTGCACTGCTCGGCACGATCCGCAACATCACGCAGCAGCTGCTCCAGAACTCGGTGGCGATGCGGATCCAGCTGATGGTGATGGAAAAGGCCGCATCGCTCGACCTGCAGTTCTACGAGGACCCGGCCTCTTACGACCTTCTCCGGCGAGCGCAGACCGACTCCATCAACCGGCCGGTGATGATGATCTCCACCGCGTTCGGCCTGGTTCAGACCCTGCTGACGTTCATCACGATGATCGCCTTGCTCCTCGCGGTGAGCCCGCTCCTGGCGCTGATCGCCCTCATCTCACCGATCCCTGCGTTCATCGCCGACACGCGCTACGGATGGTGGGGCTACAACATCGCGCGCTGGGGCTCGAGGCTGCTGAGGCGAATGAACTACCTCGTAACCCTGGTCACGACCGACAGGTTCGCCAAGGAAGTCAAGCTCTTCGGCCTGGGCGGTTACTTCATCGAGCGCTACAAGCTCATCGCGGAGGCGTTCTACGCCAGCCAGCGCCGCCAGGTCGCCAGGCGCTATCTCACCGGGTTCGCCTGGGGCAACTTGAGCACCGTCGCAAGCTCGATCACCTATCTATATGTGGCGCTGCAGGCGATCGCGGGGCGGCTGACCCTCGGCGACCTGACCCTTTACACGGCCGCCGCGCAATCGGTGCAGGGCTCGATCCAGGGCATCCTCAGCGGCTTCTCGGGCATGTACGAGCACAACCTTTACTTGAACAATCTCTTCGAGCTGATGGCGACCAAGCCTTCGATGCCGGTCGCAGCGAGCCCGGTCACGGTGCCTGTGCCGATGCGCGGCGAGATCCGGTTCGACGACGTCACATTCGCGTACCCCGGAGCGGACAAACCTGCTCTCACCAACCTCAGCTTCACCGTCAGGGCAGGCGAGACGCTGGCGGTGGTCGGCCGCAACGGCGCCGGCAAGACCACGCTCTTCAAGCTGATCTGCCGCCTGTATGACCCGGTGGAAGGCAGGATCCTGATTGACGGCATCGACGTGCGCGACTTCGAGCCAGATGAATTGCGCGAGCAGATCGGAGCGATGTTCCAGGACTACGTCGACTACCAGGCCACCGCGTCCGAGAACATCGGCCTTGGCAACGTGCCGCAGATCGGCGACCGCGACTTGATCGTCGAAGCGAGCCAGAGGGCCGGAGCGGACGATCTGATCTCGAACCTTCCCGACGGCTACGACACGGCGCTCGGAAAGTGGTTTGACGCCGGTGTCAATCTTTCTGGAGGCGAGTGGCAGAAGGTGGCTCTGGCGCGAGCGTTCATGCGCGATGCCAAGATCCTGCTGCTCGACGAGCCGACGTCGGCGCTCGACGCGCAGGCCGAGTACGACCTGTTCGAGCGGCTGCACTCGCTCACCAAAGGCCGCACCGCCGTCTACATCTCGCACCGCTTTTCGACGGTCAGGCGGGCCGACCGCATCATCTTTCTCGAGCACGGCCGGCTGGTGGAGGAAGGCACGCACGAGGAGCTGATCAGGCTGGACGGACGTTACGCGCGCCTGTTCCGGATGCAGGCTGCTGCATACACCGGCGAGGACATCGCCCCAGACGAAGATTCCTCCCCGCTCGCCGGGGAGGTCGGGCCGCAGGCCCGGGTGGGGAGCGCCGGACGGGCGCTGGAGTAGACGCCGCCGCACAAAGCACTATCGTTCCGCCGTGCACCATCGGGCGCCGGCGATCGCGGGAATAATTCTGGGTGCGGCAACCGCCGCCATCTACCTGATCGGATCGAATCGATCTTTTGGCTATGACGCCGCGGCTACGTTCGCCAACTTCGTCGCCACTCCATCGATCTGGGACGCGTTCGCCGTTCGCACGATCCTGCCGACCATCTCGCTGAAGAGCGTGGCGTCCAACGACCACCTGCTCCTGTCGCTGATCAGCCACCTGATCTACTCGACGACCGGCTCCCGCAGCGAGATCGTCTACCGCCTGGTGCCGGCGCTTGCAGCGGGAGGCACCGTGGGCGTGACCACCACCGCGCTGGCCCAACGGTTTGGCCTGCTCGCCGGCGCTGCCGCCGGTCTGTTCATCGCTACGGATCCACTTTTCGTCGAGAACAGCCGTGACCTGCGCGGGTACAGCCTCGCCGCTTTCGGCTGCGTGCTGGCCACGGTCATCCTGGCCGGCCGGTGGACTCGATGGCGGTTGATCGCGTACGCCCTGCTGATGGGTTTGGCCATCGCCGCGCAGCTCTTCGCGGGGGTCGCCCTGCTTATGCATGTGGCGTGGATCGCGACTCGAAGGTCGTGGCCGCAGCTCGGCCAGCTCGCCCCGGCCTGGGTTGCGGCCGCCGTGATCGGCATCGCCGCCAACGCAAACATCCAGTTCATGGAGCTT
>JBGPYE010000157.1:0-4861 GCA_041493095.1 Candidatus Dormibacteraceae bacterium | reverse complement strand
GGCATCGGCGGTGAGGTCGTCCATCGGGTCAACACAGGGCGGAAGTTCATGGGCGCGGCGACCTTCACCCTGACGTCGTTCACCACGCTGCTGACCTACAAGAACAAGCCGATGAGCGTCAATGTCGACGGCAACACCTTTAACGTCGTTGCGCAGCAGGTGGTGGTCGCCAACTGCCAGTACTTCGGGGGCGGCATGCGCATGGCGCCCGCGGCGTCGCCTACAGACGGGGTGTTCGACGTCATCCTTCTCGGGGATGCCGGCAAGCTCGAGACCATTCGAGGCCTCGGCGCTGTCCGCAGCGGCAACCACCTCGACCAGGGCAACCCCAAGATTCAGCTGATGTACGGCAAGCGCATCTCGGTCACGTCGCCAGAGAAGGTGCGCATCGACCTTGACGGTGAGGATGTGGGCTTCCTGCCGGCCCTCTTTGAAATCCAGCCCAGCGCGATCGAGTTCATCACCCCCCGATAATTCGGCCGTGACCAGGGGGGTCATCGCCACACCACACAAGACGGCATCTGAGGTCGGCGGGCAAGTGCTGCGCGACGGAGGCAACGCTGTCGACGCCGCGATCGCCGCGAACGCGGCGCTGTGCGTTGTCTATCCGCACATGACGTCCGTGGCAGGTGACTTGATGGCGATCGTGTGGCCGGCAGGTGCCTCGGAGCCGGTGGGCTTGATTGGCGCCGGCCGATCCGGCTCGCTCGCGACAATCGACACAATCCGTGCTCGCGGACACGAGGTGATGCCGGAGCGAGGAGTGCTCACCGTCACCGTGCCCGGCACTGTGGAGGCATGGGGCCGGCTCCTGGAGCGCTTTGGCACCCTCGGGCTCGGCGCTGTCCTGGAGCCGGCCGCGTCGCTCGCCGTCGATGGTTACATCATCACGCCGAGGCTCGCGGAGTTCTTGAGATCTGCGACCGGACTCCTGATCAGCGAGCCTGCCGCTCAAGCGCTCTACCCACCGATGGAGGCCGGGATGCTCCTGCGCAACCCGGACCTCGCGTCCGTGCTGCACGACATCGGAGGGAGCGGGATCGGCGGTTTTTATCGAGGCGAGATCGCGGCGGCGATCGTCTCAGCCATCGCGAAGCGCGATGGCCTGGTGACCGCGGTGGACCTGGCCTCGCACCGCTCGCACTGGGTGGAACCGATCGCGATGAAGTACAGGGACGTCACCGTGTACGAGCTGCCGCCGCCGACCCAGGGCCTCGTGGCGCTCGCCATGCTCGCGAGGTTGAACGCATTGCCGCGCGAGGAGCTTGAGCCAGGCCCGGGATTCGCAGCACACATCAAGCGGATTCGAGACGCCTGCTATCCGCTGCGTGATCGGTACATCACGGATCCGGACTTCGCAGTTGCCCCAGTGCAGCCATTCCTCGACCCGAGCCACGTCGCAACGTCCGGCGGGGGGATCCGCGACGGGGGAGACACCGTGTATCTCTGCGCGGCCGACGAGCACGGCAACCTGGTGTCGCTGATCCAGAGCGTGGCTTTCGACTTCGGGTCGGGCATCGTCGCGGAGGGCACCGGCATGCTGCTCCAGAACCGCGGCTCCTATTTCAGCCTGGACCCTCAACATGTCAACCGTCTCGACCCACGCAAGCGGACCATGCACACGTTGATCCCGGCGATGGCGACGCGAGATGGGAAGCCGTGGGCGATCTTCGGCACCATGGGAGGAGATGGACAGCCGCAGATCCAGGCGCAGGTGCTGGTCAACCTGGTCGACCACCAGCTCGATCCATCCGAAGCCGTCGCGCGGCCTCGCATCCGGGTCCAGGCCGAAGGAGCGCGCATGTCGGTAGAGGCGGACTATCCACACGCGGCCGAGCTCGCTCGAACCGATCGGTACTTTGAGCTGATGCCTCGCCACCATCATTCTTTCGGCCACGCGCAGGCGATCGTGATCGATGGCCCAAGCTCGTGGCGCGCGGGGGCCGACCCGCGGTCCGACGGGTCGGTGGAATTGTCCAAATAGACGAGCCTCGCCATGGCGGCCGGGTTTCACCCGGCAGCAACCCCACATCACCTGGATGCTCCCAACCTGGCTAGGAGAAACCATTAAGACAATCCCCTCCCGCGGAGGGAGAGCAGGGGCGCGAATCCGGCCGAGTCACCAACTGCAGCAGATCTGCCGCCATCGGCCGTTGAGCGCCCCGATGAGAGGGAACCGCGAGGTTCCCTCTCATACTTCCGACGGGTCAGTGGAACACGTGACCTGAGGTCGATTTCGCGTCGCACGTATACTCTTCCTTCGGTTTGGCAGTAGAGACGGACGTCAAGGGCAAGTTGATCGCGGAATACAAGCGCGCCGACAAGGACACGGGCTCACCCGAGGTCCAGATAGCGCTTTCGACCTCGCGCATCCGAGAGCTCACGGAGCACCTCAAGACGCACGCCAAAGACCACCACTCGCGCCGCGGCCTCCTTCTCCTGGTGGGCAAGCAGCGGCGTCTGCTGAACTATTTGAGGGACACCGACATCGAGCGCTATCGTGCGCTGGTCGGCAAACTGGGAATCAGGGTGGCCGGGCGTGCCAAGCAATCGGGACGCACAAAGGCTGCACCAACCGGGCCGGAAGCGCCGGTCACGTAAGTCAATCGGGAGGACCCCACGCTGGTTTAGCGCGGGTCAGCTCTTAGAAGCTCTCACTCAGGAGCCGGCGCGCAGCGCGTGCAAGGCAACACCTAAGCGGCGGCTGCTAGGAACCTGACCCAGATCGCACCTCCGCGGGTCGTCCTCCCAGAACATGGAGGTAGTTGACGTGGCAATCGTCACAAAGAACGTTGAGGTCGCTGGAAAGCGGCTTTCGATCGAGACCGGCCGGGTGGCCGAGCAGGCAAACGGTGCGGTGATCCTGCGGCAGGGCGACACCGTCGTCCTGAGCACCGCGGTCATGGCCAAGGAGCCCCGCGTGGGGATCGACTGGTTCCCGCTCACCTGCGACTACGAGGAGAAGCTGTACGCGGCCGGCAAGATCCCGGGTGCATTCATGCGCCGCGAGGGACGCCCCAGCGAGACCGCCATCATTGCTTCGCGGCTCACGGACCGTCCGCTGCGCCCGTTGTTTCCGGAAGGGTTCCGGCTGGACGTCCAGGTCGTGTCGACCGTGCTTTCGGTGGACCAGGAAAACGACCCGACGATCCTGAGCATCAACGGCGCCTCGACGGCGCTGGTGATCTCGGACATCCCGTTTGGTGGGCCGGTTGGAGCGGTCCGGATGGGAATGCTCGACGGAAAGATCGTCGTCAACCCGCCGCTCTCGCGCATGAGCGAGTCAGAGCTCGACCTGGTGGTCGCGGGCACAGCCGACGCGATCCTGATGGTCGAGGCGGGGGCCAAGGGCGTCACCGAGCAGACCGTGCTCGAAGCCCTCGAGATGGCCCACGAAGCGATCAAGGGGATCTGCGCCGCGCAGGTCGAGCTGCAGCAGCAGGTCGGCAGAGAGAAGCGAGAGTGGATACCGGTGCCGTACCCGCCGCAGATGCTCGAGATCGTTGGCGAATACCTTGCGCTGCGCCTCGACCAGGTGCTCTACAAAGCAGACAAGGCCACCCGCGAGGCGCACATCGACGAACTGCGGACCAAGACCATCGTCGAGCTCGGCGAGCGATTCCCCGAGCACAGCGAGATCATCGGCAAGCTCTTCGATAAGGCGCTCAAGGACCGCGTCCGCGAGCGGATCGTCGAAGACGGCGTTCGCATCGACGGCCGCGGCCTCAAGGACGTGCGAAACATCACGGTCGAGGTTGGCGTTCTGCCTCGGACACATGGCTCAGGCCTGTTCACCCGCGGACAGACCCAGGCGCTGACGATCGCGACGCTTGGCTCCATGTCCGACCAGCAGAAGCTCGACGGTCTCACTGACGAGACGTTCAAGCGGTACATGCACCACTACAACTTCCCTCCGTTCTCGGTTGGCGAGGCCAGGCCTTTGCGTGGTCCAGGCCGGCGCGAGATAGGACACGGGGCTCTCGCCGAGCGGGCGCTGCTCGCGGTCATCCCGCCGATCGAGGAATGGCCCTACACGATGCGCCTAGTCTCAGAGATCCTTAGCTCCAACGGCTCGACCTCGATGGCGTCGGTCTGCGGTTCTACGCTCGCCCTGATGGACGCCGGCGTCCCGATCAAGTCGCCGGTCGCCGGCATCGCTATGGGCCTCGTGACGCGGGAAGGCAAGTTCGCGGTGCTCACCGACATCCAGGGAGTCGAGGACAACCTCGGCGACATGGACTTCAAGGTCGCGGGCACCCGCGATGGGATCACGGCCCTTCAGATGGACATCAAGATCAAGGGCCTGACGCACGAGATCTTCGCGCAGGCGCTCGAGCAGGCTCGCGAGGCGCGCCTTTTCGTGCTCGACAAGATGCTGGCCGTGCTGCCGAAGCCTCGGACCGAGATGAGCGCCTACGCACCGCGCATCACGACGATCATGATCAACCCGGACAAGATCCGCGACATCATCGGCCCGGGAGGCAAGATGATCCGCAAGATCACCGAGGAGACGGGGGCCCAGATCGACGTCGAGGACGACGGTCGGGTCTTCATCGCTGCCGTCGACCAGGAGGGCGGCAAGCGCGCGATCGACTGGATCAAAGGTCTCACGGACGAGGTCGAGGTCGGCAAGATCTACAAGGGCAAGGTCGTTCGCATCATGCCCTTTGGCGCGTTCGTTGAGGTGCTGCCTAACCAGGACGGCCTCGTGCACATCTCCAAGCTCACCGACCACCGGGTCGAGCGGGTGGAGGAGGTTGCCAACGTCGGAGACGAAATCGTCGTCAAGGCGACGGAGGTCGACAGCCAGGGCCGGCTCAACTTGAGCAGGCAGGCGGCGATCGACGAGCTGACGGCCAAG
>JBGPYE010000065.1:0-7248 GCA_041493095.1 Candidatus Dormibacteraceae bacterium | reverse complement strand
TGAAGACCGAAAGCAGCCACCGTTCGGCGTCGGGTTTCCAGCCGTGGACGACGGTGAGCAGCGTGACTGCGCGCGGCGTCGGAGCCGGCGCGGTATTCGGCGGAGCCTTCAGCGCCTGGAGCTCGCTCCCGCCGGCGGTGTCCACGACGTCCCACCCGCCCGAACGCAACCGTTCGCGAATCGCGTCAGCACCCTCGAAGTCTTTGTCCCGTCGGAGCTGGACGCGCTCGGCGAGCAGGCGCTGCGCTTCCTGTGGGTCTAGCGCTTTTTGGCCTTGACCGCGGCGGTTAGCGCAGGGACGATCTTCAGCGCGTCGCCGACGACTCCCAGGTCCGCCATTTTCATGATCGGCGCCTCGGCGTCCTTGTTGATCGCGATGATTACCTTCGACGCCTTCATTCCGACGGTGTGCTGCATCGCGCCTGAAATCCCCACCGCGATGTAGACGCCCGGGCGCACCGACTTTCCGGTCTGCCCGACCTGCATCGAGTACGGCACCCAACCCGCGTCGACCACGGCACGGGTGGCCCCGACTGCGCCGCCCAGCGCGTTCGCCAGGTCTTCGAGCAGCGGGAAGTTGTCGGGTCCGCCCATGCCGCGGCCGCCGCTGATGACGACCCTCGCATCCTCGAGCTTCACCTTCTCTGACGCCTCCACCACCCGTTCCGTGACATGGGCGCGCTTCGAGCCGGCATCGATGGTGACGTTGAGGTCTTTGACCTCCGCGGTTCCGCCGATTTCCTTTGCCTCAAAGGACTTCGGCCGGACCAGCACGATCGCAGGCTTCTTGTTGGCCTTCATGGACGCGAGCTTCGCGCCTCCGAAGTAAGGCACCTTGGCCACGAACCCGCCGTCCTTCGCAGCGACATCGCCCGCGCCGGAGATGAGGCCGACCTCCAGCCGAGCCGCGAGCCGGCCGGCCACGTCGCGCGAGTCCGGCGTGAAGCCGAAGAGGATCAGGTCAGCAGGCTGCTCCTTATGTAGCGCGGCTAGCGCATCTGTCGCCGGCTCAGCGATGAAATCGTCGAATGCCGCGTCCTCGTTGACGTGAACGACCTTCGCACCGTGCTTGCCCAGCGTCGCCGCGGCCGCCTTGGCGCCGGCGCCCAACGCGATCGCTTCAACGTCGCCCAGCTCCCGGGCCTTGGCCATCAGCTCTAGCGCCGTCGGCGTCACGTTGCCCTGGTTCAGCTCCGCGTAGACCCACACCTTTCCCATGCGCTAGACCACCTTGGCCTCGACCAGCAGCTGGATGATGCGATCCACCGCAGTGCCGTCGTCCTCGATCACCGAGCCCGCCTTGCGCGTCTCGGCTTCGGTCAGCCCTTCGATCGTCTCGGCCGGTTCGCCTTTTTCGATGCCGAGGTCGCCCAGGCCGATCTGCTTGATCTCCTTCGAGCGCGCCGCCATGATGCCTTTGAGAGAGGCATAACGCGGTTCCGCGATGGCGGCGGTGACGCTGATCAGGACGGGCGTCGAAGCCTCGACGACCTGGTAACCGTCGGGGGTCTGGCGGTGAACCTTGATGGTCGAGCCGTCGATTTCCACCTTCTTCGCGAAGCTCACCTGAGGCATGCCCAGCAGCTCGGCGAGCATCGGCGGGACCATGCCTGTGCTTCCGTCATATGACTCCGTCCCGCAGATCACGAGGTCAGGCGCCTCGGGCTTGATCGCCGCGGCGAGCGCGCGAGCGGTGAGCAGGGCGTCGGCTCCAGCCAGCTGAGGATCTGTGATCAGGACTCCGCGGTCGGCGCCCATGGACAGGCCCTTGCGGATCGCGTCCTTCGCCTTCTCCGGGCCCATCGAGACAAGGATCACCTCGCCGCCGTGGGCTTCCTTGAGCAGCAGCCCTTCCTCGACGCCGCACTCGTCTCCGGGATCGAGGACCACTTCCTTCTCACGCGAAAGTGTGTTGTCCGCCTCCAGCGTGAGATTGGAATTCGGGTCCGGAACCTGTTTGACGGTGACGACGATTTTCAAAGCGCTCGTCAATTATCGCTGCCGCGCGAGTTCGGCATGAAAACGGTCTAGGTCCTCGGGCGTGTTGAGGCTGCGAAAGAGCTCCGGATCCAGGTCCTCGAGCCAGGTGACGTCGAGCTCCGCGACTACATCGGCCGTCTTGAGCCGGCCGCCGTCGAGCGCCTCCGTAATCGCCGGAAGCGCGGATCGTCGGTACGCTCCGCAAACCGGCTCTGGGCGGTCGTCGATCCGCGGGATGGCGGCATCAGAGCGGCGGGCGGCCACGATCGCCATATGCGCGATCTCCTGCGTCACGTAGGGCATGTCGCAAGCCACCGCGAAGACGGCCTCGTAGTGCGCGGCCAGCAACCCGGCTTCGAGGCCGGCCAGCGGTCCCGCGGATTGCTTCCGGTCGAAAACGATCCGGTATGGGAGCGGCACCTCGAGCTGCTCCGGCTCGGCGAATGAAACGATCACTTCGGAGAACGCGGGAGCGAGGCGGTCCACCACGTAGCGCAGCAGGAACGTGTCCCCCACCTCGAGCCAGGCCTTGGGGCGGCCCATTCGACGGCTGCCGCCCCCGGCGAGCACCAACAGCGAGGCTTGCATAAGCTAATCATCGCCCCGATGAAAGCGATCGACTTCCACGTCCACCTGCCGACGCCCGAGTGGCTCGACGTGTCGATGCGTGGATATGTCGAGGCGGCGGAGAAGTACTTCCGCTCGACGGTGGCTCGAAAGTCGCTCGACGAGCTGGCCAAGGATTACGAAGAGCTCGACATGCTCGCCGTCCTGCTCGCCTGGGATGCGGAGACCGCGACGGGCCGGCCGAGGGTGCCCAATGAGCTGGTCGCGCAGGCATGTTCGGACCATCCAAACGCTTTCGTCGGTTTCGGCAGCGTGGACCCACTCAAGGGCGAGCGCGCGGTCGAGGAGCTTGGAGCCTTCGTCGAGCTGGGACTGCACGGAGTGAAGCTGCATCCGTCGCTTCAGGCTTTCGCGCCGGATGACGAGCGGCACTGGCCGCTTTACGAACGCTGCGAGGAGCTCGGCCTCGCGCTGCTGTTCCACACCGGGACGAGCGGTATCGGCGCGGGCCAGCCGGGCGGGCAGGGGATCCGGCTCGACTACGCCCGACCGATTCGCCTGGACGCCGTCGCCGCCTCCTTCCCCGACCTGAAGATCATCGCCGCGCACTTCGGTTACCCGTGGCACCTCGAGCTGCTGGCGATGGCGCTGCACAAGACGAACATCTACATCGACATCTCCGGCTGGGCGCCGCGCTACATTCCGATGGAAGTGATGCGCGACATGAAAGGCCGCCTGCAAGACCAGTTCCTGTTCGGCAGCGACTATCCCTTCATCGAGCCGAAGCGATGCTTCGACGAGCTGAGCGGAATGGACCTACCCGAGGCAGTGCTCGAGAAAGTGCTGTTCGGCAACGGCAAGCGACTGCTCGGACTGTCGTAACGCGATTCATTCCACGCATAGGACTGTCGAATGCGGGTGTGAAAGCGACTATCTAAGGACAAGCAGGCTGTAAACACATACTTGACAAACTGTTAGTACCGTTTATGGTGCTGCGCATGGCCACCGCAACCATCGCCGCGCCTGCGCAAGCCAATTCCGACACGCGAAGAAGATCTCTGCTCGCCGAATCCGATGTCCTCCTGGACGACGTCGAGTCGCTGCGCCTGCAGGACAGGACGGAAGCGCCACCACAACTGTGCGCGGCGATCCGCTCGCTCCAAGTCCGACTCGGAAGGCGCAACCCACCGTTGCCGCCCGCGACCCTTCATGCCGCGCACGATCTCGTGTTCGCAGTCCAGCAGCGCCTTATGGCCGCCAACCCGAATCTCCCGGGCCCCAACCGACATGCGGGTCGGCCCACCGGCCAGCCGCTCGTCACCGTTGTCCGCGATGACCGCGTCTGGAAGGTGCTCACGCTTCCTCCTCCACCCAATGGCTCGGAAGAGCTGGAAGTGCACCTTGGAGACTGGCTCGATCTCATCGATTCCACTGTCGAGCGAGCCTGGGATCGCTGGTGCTACGCGCAGCAGCATGCTGTCCGGGCGGCCCGCGAGCGTTTCAAGGCGCATATCGCCATCGCCGTCGCGCGGGCGGCGTGGACGAACTACTGGGAGCTTTTGGAGGAGGCGGAACGGATCAGGGAGCGCTTGCGCGGCCGGCCCGGCGTAGGAAGGAATGCAGCTCCTCGTGCCTGATCGGGGCTTCTGACGCTCGGATCCTGGCGGCGAAAAGCTCAAGGAAGCGGCGCAAGCCCTCGTCGTCAAGTCGCGTCGCAGACTCGATGACGCCGGCTGCCGCCTCTCGGTGGCCGGGCTCCAGCACGCGACTGAGCGTGTCAGCGAAGTCCTCTGGCAGCCCGCCCATGGATTCGAGTCTAGGAGGGCGCAACTAGAATCGGACCGTAATGCAGCCGGTTGTGATCGGGGACGTGATCTGGGAACCAAGCCCCGAGGTGATTGCTAAGAGCCGGCTGAAGCGCTTCATGGACCAGCATGGCATCGAGACCTTCGCCGAGCTCTTGAAGCGCGCCGACCAGGACATCGAGTGGTTCTGGGATGCGGCGATCAAGGACATCGACATCGCCTTCTACCGTCACTACGACAAGGTCGTCGACCTCTCGGAGGGCACGCCCTGGGCGAAATGGTGGATCGGCGGACGCATGAACATCGTGCAGAGCTGCCTCGACCGCCATCGCGACCGCGAGTCTCACGACAAGCTCGCAATCATCTGGGAGGGCGAACCCGGCGACGTGCGCAAGCTCACCTACGGCGAGCTCGACCGGCAGGTGTGCAAGCTAGCCGGCGCGCTGCGCAGGCTCGGCGTGCGGCCCGGCGACCGTGTCGGCATCTTCATGCCGATGTGCCCAGAGGTCGCGGTCTCCGTGCTGGCGGTCGCGAAGATCGGCGCGGTGATCATCCCCCTGTTCTCGGGCTACGGCGCCGAGGCCATCGCCTCCCGTCTTCGCGACGGAGAGGCGAAGGTGCTCATCTGCGCCGACGGCTTCTACCGGCGCGGCCAGGTCGTGCCGATGAAAGAGATGGCCGACAAGGCACTCGTGTCCTGCCCGACGGTGACCCGCGTGATCATGCATCGCCGCGTCGTGCGCGAGGTGCCGTGGACGCACGGGCGCGACAACGTGTGGGAGGTGCTGCTCGAGGACGAGCCGGAACACGCGCCCACGCACGAGCTCGACCCGGAAGACCCGCTGATGATCATCTACACGTCAGGCACGACCGGAAAGCCGAAGGGCACTCTGCACGTGCACGGCGGATTCCCGGTCAAGACTGCACAGGACATGGCGCACGGCTTCGACATCGGCGAGGACGACACCGTCTTCTGGTACACGGACATCGGCTGGATGATGGGTCCCTGGCTCATCTTCGGGTCGCTGATCCTCGGCGCGACGATGGTCCTCTACGAGGGCACGCCCGACTTCCCCGCGGCGGACCGCCTTTGGCGGATGGTCGCCGACCACCAGGTCACTGTGCTTGGCGTCTCCCCCACCCTCGTCCGCGGCCTGATGGCTCACGGCGATGAGGTTCCGGCGCACCACGACCTGTCGAGCCTGCGCATCCTTGGCGGCACCGGTGAGCCCTGGAACCCCGACCCGTTCCACTGGTTCTTCAAGAACATCGGTGGAGGGCGACTCCCGGTGATCAACTACAGCGGCGGCACGGAGATCTCGGGGGGCATCCTCTGCGGCAACGTGATCACGCACCTTCGGCCGTGCTCCTTCGCAGGCCCCGTGCCCGGCATCGCCGCGGATGTGGTGGATTCCGAGGGCAACTCAGTTCGCGGCGAGGTTGGCGAACTTGTGATTCGCAATCCCTGGCCCGGCATGACGAGGGGCTTCTGGGGCGACCGGCAGCGCTACCTCGACACGTACTGGAGCCGCTTCGACGGAGTGTGGGTCCACGGCGACTGGGCGTACGTCGACCCTGAGGACGACCTCTGGTACGTCCTGGGCCGCTCCGACGACACGATCAAGGTCGCGGGCAAGCGCCTGGGACCCGCGGAGGTGGAGTCGGTGCTGGTCGGGCATGCGTCGGTCGCGGAGGCCGCTGCGATCGGAGTTCCCGACGAGCTGAAGGGCGAGGCCCTTGTCTGCTTCGTCATCCTCCGGCCGAACCGCCAGGCCAGCGACGAGCTGGCCGCCGAGCTCCAGGACCTGGTCGCGACCGCCCTCGGCAAGCCACTGCGACCAAAAGCAGTCCACTTCGTCGTCGATCTGCCGCGCACGCGCAACGCCAAGATCCTGCGCCGCGTCGTCAAGTCCGTTTACATCGGAACAGACCCCGGTGACCTGTCGTCGCTCGAGAACCCCAGCGCTCTCGCGGCGATCGGGGCGACTAGAAGCTGAGGACCTTGTCCGCTTCCATGGTCAATCGCACCAGATCAACCGGTGTGACGTACGAGGCATTGGGAGTCAGCATCGACGGTAAGACCCCACGGGCCTCAGCACAGCCTCGTCAAACGTAAACGCGGACGTCCTGGTCGAGACACTTGTCGAGCAAGTCGCGCAGCGACGGTAGGCCGAGGCCGAACACGTTGGCGATGACGTCGGGCTTGACGAGCTCGGCCGCGTCTCCCGCGAGGGCGATTGCGACCTCTGTGCCGTTGGGCTTGGCTCCGTTCACGGCGATGTGGAACGGAACGCTGGCTCGGGTCGGGTCCTGGGGGCCCGACGAAGCGACGATCAGCAGGCCCGGCACGGCACAAGTATGGGACCCGTTGGTTAAGTCCGAGTGAGACTTACACGCGCCGACGGGGTGCGGCTGCTGCTGCTGTGGCTTGGCGGCATCGACCTGCGGCTGACGATGCTGGCGGTGCCCCCGCTGATCCCCCTGATCCATCGCGAGCTGCATCTCGACGAGAAGGCGGTCGGGGCACTGGTCGCGCTGCCCGTGCTGGTCCTGGCCGTGGCCTCCATACCCGGGTCGCTGCTGATCGCCAAGCTCGGCGTTCGCCGCGCGCTGCTGATCGGCCTCGGCTTCGTCGCAGTCTTCGGAGCCGTGCGCGGATTCGGCCCCAGCACCCCCATGCTCTTCACCGCGACCTTTCTGATGGGCGTGGGCGTCGCCGTGAGCCAGCCCGCGTTTCCTTCCCTTGTGCGTGAGTGGTTCCCGCGCCGTATCGCCATCGCGACCGCCGTCTACAGCAATGGCATCCTGGTCGGGGAGACACTGCCCACCGCCCTCACTACACCGGTCGGCGTCCTGCCTCTCGCGCACGGCGACTGGCGCTGGGCCATCGCGATGT
>JBGPYE010000260.1:0-2832 GCA_041493095.1 Candidatus Dormibacteraceae bacterium | reverse complement strand
TCGCTTGGACAGAACGTGCAGCCGAGGACGTCGTCGACGTTCAGTATCGGCACCATGCGCGAGGCTTCGGCCGGGTCGACCCACCGCGCCTCGGTGAGGCCGACGCGGTGCCACGTGTCCATGTTGTGGTGGAAATCCTCGACCTGCTGGGGCAGCGTGAGCACGAACAGGTAGCCGATCTGGCGGAAGTCCGCGGGGTGGCCTGTTTCCTCTTCGAACCCTTCCAGCAACTTCACCGACAGCCGCTGCAGGCGGACGTTGGCCTCCATCGAAAACTGCTGGCGCACACCACCCGCGCATTTGCCGGTGGATTGAGAGCCAAGCGTCTCGCGCTCGAGCAAGAGGACGTCGACGTCGCGCCTGGCCAGCTGATACGCAAGCGCGCAGCCCATGATCCCGCCGCCGGCGATGACTACATCAGCGCTTTCCATGGCCTTGAACCCCACCGGAAAGCGGTTGGGCAGAGCGCCGAGCGTTCCAAGACATCCCCCACACCTCGAAGATCATCTTGAGCGCGGCGAAGGTCGTGATGTCTCCACTGTCGAAGGGCGGCGACACCTCGACGACGTCGAAGCCGACGAGCGTGGCGCTGCCGATGGCCGTCCTGACCAGGTCCAGCGCCTGCCTCGTCGACAGCCCACCCGCGGACGGAATCTCGGTCCCGGGCGCAAAGGCCGGGTCGAGGACGTCGATGTCGAATGAGACATGGACTTTTTGCCCAGCCAGGCGGGCGGCGATCTTTTCCGCCGATCCCGTCAGGTCGCGAGCCAGCTCCTGCGCCGACACCAGCAGCATCCCGTTCGCGGCGATGAACTCGAGCTCCTCGGGGTCATAGTCGCGGCCTCCGGCGATGATCACGCGCGCAGGATCTAGTCCAGACACGTCGAGTGCGCGGCGCAGCGCACAGCCACACGTCCAGCGGCCGCCGCGCGAGAACTCGCACAGGTCGGGATGCGCGTCGACCCACAGCACCGCGACATCCGGGTGGCGCTTGACCTGCGCTGACAGCGTGGAGATGGCAGTGCAGTGGTCGCCCCCCAGCACGGTCAGCAGCGCCGGTGAAGGCACTCGCGCGAGCTGCTCGGCCACCTTGGACCAGCCGGTCTCGATGTCAAGGCCGGCGTCGAGGTCGCCCAGGTCCGCGACCTGCAGCCCGGTGAGAAGCCGTCCGTCCTCGGTCACCGGCGGCATCGCGGCGGATAGGCTGCGGATGCGCTGGGGCGCAAGCGCGGCGCCCTTGCGGTACACCGCCGAGCCGTCGTAGGGGATCCCGGCGACAACCACGTCAGCGGATTCCGGCGAGCCGCCGGCCAGGCCTCCCCACGGGCGCAGCCCGTCAAGGTTCATCGGTCAGACCTCTCGGGCACTTTCATGATCAACAACGCTCCAATCAACAGCCACGCGAAGAAGACAGAGAAGATGACCGGATAGCCGCCGGGCAGGCCGAGAATCGGTGGACCGGCGTTGAATGGATCGAGCAGGAATCCGCCCACGAACCGGGCGATGATCCCAGAACCCGCCGTCGCGATGTTGCTGAATCCCATGAAGAGTCCCGCTTCGTCACCCGGAATCACGTCCTGGATGAAAGCCCAATCGACGGAAAAGAACAAGCCAAAACCGATCCCGATGAGGATTCCCACCAGGGTCGCCTGCGCGGCGAGGTCGGGCACCTTCAGGGCATGAGCGAGCGGATGAACCAGCTGGGGCGGCAGCAGCTCGTAGTGGCTGAAGACGAGCATCAACAAGCCGGCCGCGCCAAGCAGGCCGCCGGCCAGGATGAAGGGACGGCGGCCGAAGCGGTCGGAAGCTCTCGCCGCGGGAAGGGCGACGATCAACGCGCAAGCGATGACCAGGCCCTGCAGCGTGTAGGTCGCGGTGATCGTTGCGCGTCGGTCACCCGCGAAAAATACGTCGCTGAAGTAAAAGAACACGAAGGTCTGGATTCCGACCAGTCCCATGAGGATCAGCAGGCGCGAAGCCATGAGCCACATGAAGCTCGGGTATTGCAGTGGACCCGAGAAGGTGGTGACGATGGCCTGCCGGATGCTTTTGAACTGTTCTCGGTTTGGCTGGGCACGGTCGGGCACCAAAAGCACCGTGGGCAGCATGGTCACGACGAGAAGGAGGCAGATGCTGAGGATCGCCACCACCCGGCCCGCGTGCGCCAGGATGTACCCCGCCCCGATGGTGCCGGCGAGCAGGCCGACCACGTTCGAGACGCCGTAGTAACCCGACGCGGTGCCGCGCTGAGCTGTCGGCACAACATCCGGCATCAGGCCCTGGTACGGGCCCTGCGCGGTGTTGGACGCGGTCTGCAGCAGGAAATAGAAGACCAGGACCAACCAGTAGCTGCCGGACAGGGCAAGGCCGATCAAGAAGATGACGTCGCCCACGGTTCCCGCGACGATGAACGGCCGCCGGCGGCCCCAGCGCGTCTGCGTCCGGTCCGATATCGCGCCGGCGACCGGCTGCCAGATCACCGCCATCAGGGCGCCGACCCCCTCCAGCACCCCGAGCGCCATGCCTTTGTGCGCCCTGCCCACCAGCTGCATCACAAGGTCGGGGATGATCAACGCGCCGAGGCTGGTCCATAGGTAGCCGACCGCGACCCAGTAGACGGACAGGAGCGCGAAGTCGAGATGGCCGAGACGGCGCGAGGAGCCCCCGGCCGGCAGGCTGCCGGCCTCGGCCGAGATCACATCAATCGGGTCGATACGGCGGAAGCGACTTCTTGACCGGCCGGTCTTCGCGATAGCCCAGCGCGTACTCGCCCTGGAGGATGGTGTGGATCTCGCGCGTGCCCTCATAGATGATCGGCGCACGCGCGTTGCG
>JBGPYE010000015.1:0-13235 GCA_041493095.1 Candidatus Dormibacteraceae bacterium | reverse complement strand
CGCCTTTTCCCGCGCATGACGGTGATGGACAACCTGATGATGGGCGCCTACACCCGGCGTGATCAAGCCCAGATCAAAGCAGACGCCGAGCATGTCTTCGAGTTGTTTCCACGCCTCAAAGAACGCCGGAACCAGGTCGCGGGCACCCTCTCCGGAGGCGAGCAGCAGATGTGCGCGATGGGCCGCGCCCTGATGGCAAAACCGAAGCTTCTGATGCTCGACGAGCCGTCGCTGGGCCTCTCCCCAATCCTGGTCGAGACGATCTTCAGCATCATTGGCGAGATCAACTCGACCGGCACGCCGGTCCTGCTGGTCGAGCAGAACGCGCGCAAAGCCCTCGAGGTTGCCCACAGGGGCTACGTCATCGAGACCGGCGTCATCGTGCAGACGGGCACCGGCAAGGAGCTGCTTTCCTCCGAGGAAGTCCAGAAAGCCTACCTGGGGATGTAAGCCCGCCCGGGTTAACGCCCGGGCTGACTCGCGACGAACAGGTAGACAAGTACCACTGCGAACGCGCCGTACTCGAGCACCACGTTGCGTGTGAAGCTCTCCTCGACCGTGTGCCTGACCAGGCCGCGGTTGATGTACCACGCGAACAGCAGCATCACCGCGAACGTGCCTTCGTTCACGACCAGGTAGATCGAAAGAGCCGTGATCGCCCACGCGAGGAATGTGACGACCTGGGCGACGAACAACGCGAAGATGAAGGCTCGCCGAGGGGCGATGGCCGAACCGTTGATCCGAAAGCTTCGGAACGAGGCCATGAAGGTGATGGTGAAGATCCAGAACAGCTGGAGAATCGCATTGAAGTGGAGCGACACGACGACCAGGTACGCGCCGGCGAGCGCGAGGATGATGATCGTCTCCTGCAGCACCACGTGGCCGCGCTTCTCCTCGTCGCGCAACCGCAGGTAGTCGAGGCGCGCCGCGAGGATGAATCCGGCTCCGAACACCGCCGTCAGCAGGAGGTACTTCCACAGCTCTGGCACCAGCAGCGATAGCCCCGCCAGGGTGGTAGCGCCAAGCGCGAGCGGGATGTAGTGCTCGATCCGCGGAAACTCCTCGGTTCCCCGCAGGTAGCCAAGCAGAGCGGGAGCAGCCACTACCACCAGGCCAAGGGCGAGAGCCCAGACCTGGCCCTGACCCAGCAGCTCTGACTTGAAGCCGACGGCGATCGCGACCAGCACCACGCCGGCGAAGATCAGAAAGCTGCGATCGTGCTCCGACTTGTCGGCAGTTGTAGCGGGCGCGAGCCTATCGGCTGGGATCGGTGGGGTCTTCATCTGCGGTCTGGAAGTCTAAACGTCGAGCTCACGGGGTGGCGCGGCCGTAGCGGTCCTGGATTCGCACGACGTCATCGAGCTCAGAGGTGGAGACCTCGAAGATCTCAGCGTCCTCGACCGCGGTCAGGCGGTGGCGTGTCCCCGGCGTGATGTGGAGCGTGTCACCAACCTGCATGCGATGCGTGGTCAGCACGCCGTCGGGTCCGCCAAGCTCCATGTCCAGCACGCCGCTGGTCACGTACAGGTACTCGTCCTTGCGCTCGTGGTACTGGAGCGACAGCGCCTCACCCTTGTTGACATGAAGCACCTTGCCCGCGTAGCGATCGGTGATCGCCCATCGCAGCTCGTACCCCCAGGGTTTTTCGACCCGCGAAGAATCAGCCCGTCCGAACTCAGGCTGGAACATGGGCTTTGATCCCGACGATGTCTTCGAGCGCGTTGAGCCTTGCTTCGACCGCCGCGCTGTCCGCCGCCTCCGAGTAGATCCTGATCAGCGGCTCCGTCCCGCTGGCTCGCAGCAGGACCCAGCTGCCGTCCTCGAGGTAGAACTTGAAGCCGTCGTCGGCGCGGACCCGCTGGACGCGGACGCCGGCCACTTCCTGCGGCTCGTTTTTCTCGAGCGTCTCGAGGATCCGCTTGCGGTCTACGTCATACGTCTCGCGGACCAGGTGGATATCGTGCCGGGCGTAAGCGTGCGGTCCGACCCGCTGCTCGAGGTCGGCGAGGATCATTGAAAGGGGCTTGCCCGCCTTGACGATCATGTCCGCGAACAGCAAGCCCACGAGGATACCGTCGCGCTCTGGGATGTGTCCGCGGACGCCGAAGCCGCCGGACTCCTCCCCGCCGAGCACAGCGTCGGTCTCCATCATCTTCGGCGCCACGTACTTGAATCCGACGGGCACCTCGAAGACCCTGGCCCCAAACTCCGCGCCGAGCTTGTCGACCATCGCGGTCATGTTCACGGTCTTGATCACTGGGCCGCGCATCCCTCGCACCTCGAACAGGTAGAGCATCAAGAGCGCGAACACCTGCAGCTGGTTGATGAACCGCCCCGTCTCATCGATGATCCCGACCCGGTCAGCGTCTCCATCGGTGCAGATGCAGAGGTCCTGCCCGCCCACCTTCATGAAGGCGAGCGCGGAATCGATATTGGGCCGGATCGGCTCAGGGCTGATGCCTCCGAAGAGAGGGTTCCTCTGGTTGTGGAGCTCGGTCAAAGTCGTGCGTCCGCCGCCGATCAGCTCGGCGATGTACCCGTAGCCCGACCCATACATGCACTCGTGGACCACCCGCAGCCCGGCCGCCTTGATCGCATCGACCTCGACCATGCGGGCGATCTGCGCGTAGTAAGCCTCGCGCGGGTCGTACACCGAAACGAGGTCGCGAGCTGCGGCGTGGTCGATCTGCGGAATGTCGGTCAGCGCGTTGATCCGCCGCTCGAGATCAGCGATCACCTCCGTCGGCGCCGAGCTGCCGGTCTCCGGCTTGTACTTGATCCCGTTGAACTGATAGGGGTTGTGGCTGGCGGTGATCACGGCCGCGCCGGTCGCCTTGCGGTCGATCACAGTCCACGAGGCGACCTGGGTCGGCGAAGGCCGGTCGAAGATCAGCGTGCGGACGCCGTTGGTCGCGAATATGTCCGCGACGGTGCGCGCGAAGTCTTCGGAAGCGAATCGGCAGTCGTATCCGACGATAGCTGACGGGTCTTTGGATTGCGCCCGCATGTGCTCGGCTGCGCCCTGTGCGACGCGGCGCACGTTCGCGTACGTGAAATCGTCGGCGATCACACCTCGCCAACCGTCAGTCCCGAACTTTATCTCCGCCAGCATGTCTTTCAGCGCTCCAAGGTTAATTGTCGGGGTCCCCGCGAAATCGAAGATTTCGTGGGGTGACTATAGGTAACTGGTCTTCCGGGCCCGCTTGAGGGCCTCGACGACCTTGCGCACGTCCTGGGCCCGCGATCGCGGGACGACGAGCAACGCGTCTTCGGTGTCGACGATGATCATGTCCTCGAGGCCAATCGCCGCGATCAGCCTTCGGTCACCGAGGACGAGGCTGCCGCGCGTGTCGACCAGGACAACGTCGCCCTCGACCGAGTTGCCCCGATCATCGGCATGGATGCGATCGCCGAGCTCAGACCAGTTGCCGATGTCGGCCCAGTCGAAAGACGCCGGGACGAGCAGCAGCCGGTCAGTCTTCTCCAGCACGCTGCGGTCCACGACCTCGACCGGCAATCGACGGTAGAGCGCTGCCGCCGCCGGCTCGTCGCCTGCCCGCCTGGCTTGCATGACCCGCTGCAAGCCGGCCAGGTGGCGGGGCGCGTGCCGCTTAAGCTCCTCGAGAAAGACATCGATCTTCCAGGCGAACCAGGCCAGGTTCCAGTAGTAGCCACCCGCCTTGATGAACCTCCTGGCCGTGCGGAGGTCGGGCTTCTCGGTGAAGCGCTCGACCCGTCTGGTGCCGGCGGGGCCGCGGCGCGGGGCGTGAATGTAGCCGAGCCCCGTCGAAGGGAACGTTGGTTTCAAGCCGAATGCCACCAGGCTGTTCGTGGTGGCTGCCGCGCGCACAGCTGCCCTGACGGCTTTGGTCACCTCCGCCCGGCCGCGCACGACGTGATCCGACGCCATCGCCAGCATCACGGCGTCCGGGTATTGCTCAGCCACTGTGAGCGCCGCAAGACCGTACGCGTTGGTGGTGCCTCTTGCCATCGGTTCGATGATCAGGTGCTTCGAATCGATTTCGGGCAGGACCGATTCGATGCTCTCGCGCTGGCGTAGCTCGGTGACGACGTACACATCGTCCGAGAGGCCGCGGATCCTGTCGTATGTGTCGCGGAGCAAAGATCGGCCGTGGCCGCCCAGCGGCAGCGTGTGCTTCGGCGTCGAGCGGCGAGAGCGCGGCCACAGGCGCGTGCCCGCGCCTCCTGCCGGAATGACGGCGACGGTTCGCGTCAAGCGCGGTGGGCGGCGACGTCTTGTTTGAATTCTTGAGCGAGCTCGTTGGCGCGCGCCGTCGACTCCCACGGCGCGTCGATGTCGGTGCGTCCGAAGTGGCCGTAAACCGCCGTCTGGCGGAACAGCGGCCGCCTCAAGTTGAGCTCCTTGATGATGCCTAGCGGGCTGAGGTCGAAAAGCTTGCTCACCGCGGTGGAGATCGCGGCGTCCGGCACCTTGCTGGTGCCGAAGGTGTCGATTCGGATAGCGACCGGCTTGACGACACCGATTGCGTACGAGATCTGCACCTCACAGCGCGTGGCCAGACCAGAGGCGACGATGTTCTTGGCCACATAGCGAGCGCCATACGCACCCGCGCGATCCACCTTCGTCGGGTCCTTGCCTGAGAAGCAGCCACCGCCGTGACGTGCATAGCCACCGTAAGTGTCGACCATGATCTTGCGCCCGGTGAGCCCCGCGTCCGCGACCGGGCCACGGACGACGAACCGGCCAGTGGGGTTGATGAACGAGCGCACACCATCTGCTCGCAGCTCGGCGGGGATGACGGCGTCGATCACGTGCTGCGTGATGTCCGACCGAAGCTGTTCGGTGGCAATTTCTTCGTGGTGCTGCGCGGAGAGCACCACGTTGTCGACGGCGACCGGCTTGCCATCGTCGCCGTACCGAACGGTGACCTGCACCTTGCCGTCGGGCCGCAGGTAGTTCAACGTCTTGTTGCGCCGCACCTCAGCCAGCCGCCGGGCGAGCCGGTGGGCGAGCATGATCGGCAGCGGCATGAGCTCGGGCGTCTCGTCGCATGCGAAGCCGAAGACCATGCCCGAGTCGCCGGCGCCGCCCACGTCAACGCCCTGCGCGATGTCGGGCGACTGCTCGTCAATGCTGGTGACGACGCCGCACGTTTCGGCGTCGAAACCGTACTTGGCGCGGGTGTAGCCAACTTCCCGAACCGTCTGCCGGATGATGCGCGGGATGTCGACGTAGCAGTCGGTGGTGATCTCGCCGACCACGATCACGAGGCCTGTGGTGATGATCGCTTCGCACGCGACTCGAGCCAGCGGGTCCTTGGCGAGGATCGCGTCGAGGATCGCGTCTGAGATCTGGTCGGCGAGCTTGTCCGGATGGCCTTCGGTGACCGACTCGGAGGTGAACAGGGTCGATGCCGTCATTGCGAAAAGTCCTCCGCTGAATCTCCCGCGCCGGCAAGGACCCGCTTCCGGTTGGGTAGGCCCCCAAGCGCCAGGTTCATACCTCTGGGACGCGGGAATCCTATCGCAACTACGTACGTGGCCTGGCGGCCGGGTTTATCCCGGCCGCAACTTTGTTTCTCGCGACTGCTCGCGTGGCCAGGAGTGACTGTTTCGAAAATCCCATCCCGGGAAGATGAGCAGGCCCGTCGGCGGGAAGCCGACCGGCCGATGAGAAGGAACCGAGCCGGTTCCTTCTCATACCTTCAGGTAATGGATCCCCGAGTGTCGAAAAAGCTTCGAGCCTCGCTGCGCCAGGAGCGCGGCGGTCGCCACCCGTGAGCCCTCCATCACGGCCTCCAGGTGCTCACGCTTCATCTCCCACGTCGCCGTCGGGGTTGTGACCGGACATAGGACCACGATCCGAGCGCGATCCCGCAGCTGCTCGTAGTAGCCGAGCATCTGGTGGTGCAGCGAGAGCTGAAGCGTGCGTGCGATGAGTTCGGGCAGGCTGGTCGGCACGTGGTCGTACTCGCCTCCGGCCATGAGGCTGATGGCGAGGATCTCCTTCGCTCCGCCGTCGACGGCGACATTGAGCGGGGTGTTGTCGACGACGCCGCCGTCGAGATGCTCGCGCTCGCCGATCCTGACGGACGGAAACAGTCCAGGAATGGCCGTCGACGCGAGGAGCGCTGGTGTCAGCTCCCCGGAACGGAACACGGCGGGCTTGCCGGCGTTGAGGTCCGTGGCCACGACCGAGAGCGGGACTCTCAGCTGCTCGAACGTGGTGATGCCGGTCAGGGCCTGGGCCCGATCGATCAGGCGGCGGATGTTCTGCTGAGGAAACGCGCTCACCTGGTCTCGCCTCAGGCCCGAGATGATCATGCCGAGCGGGTGCGCTCGAAACACCTCCACCGCCTGGCGCGACATCCAGACCTCGCGCAGCATCATGGTCCCGGCCAGCGACGGGTACGCGGCGATCGCGCTGCCGTTCAGGGCGCCGACGCTGGTGCCCACGATCGCGACCGGCGCCTCGACTCCGGCCTCGAAAAGGGCCTGCAGGACCCCGACCTGCGCAGCGCCTCGCGCGCCACCTCCGCCCAGCACCCAGGTGCGCCGAGCGGGTCCGAACATCTAAGGGTTAGGTTCCCTCCTCCCAGGAGGTCAGGTAGCGCTCTTGTTCTTTGGTCAGCGTGTCGATGTCGATCCGCATCGCACTCAGCTTCAGGCGAGCGACCTCGGCGTCGATCTCGTCCGGCACGTCGTATACCTTGCGCTCGAGCGTCTTCGCGTGCTTGACGACGTACTCGGCGCAGAGCGCCTGGTTGGCGAAGCTCATGTCCATTACCGCGGCGGGATGACCTTCGGCGGCGGCAAGATTGATCAGCCGGCCTTCGGCCAGGACATGCAGTCGGCGCCCATCGCCCAGCTTGTACTCCTGCACGGACGGCCGCACCTGCCTGACTCCAGTCGCCATCTCGTCAAGCGCCTTCAGGTTGATCTCCGAGTTGAAGTGCCCGGAGTTGGCCAGGATAGCCCCGTCCTTCATCGCCTCGAAGTGCTTGCGGTCGAGGACGTTGATGTCGCCGGTGACCGTGACGAAGATGTCGCCCTCGATCGCCGCCTCGTCCATCTTCATGACCCTGAACCCATCCATCGCCGCCTCGAGCGCTTTCACAGAGTTGACCTCGGTGATCACGACGTCGGCGCCGTGGCCCTTCGCCCGTGAAGCCAGACCGCGGCCGACCCAGCCATATCCTGCGATGACGAACGTCTTGCCGGCGAGCAGGACGTTGGTCGCGCGAATGATGCCGTCGATCGTCGACTGGCCCGTCCCATACCTGTTGTCGAACATGTGCTTCGTGTCCGCCTCGTTGACGGCGACGATCGGGTAGCGCAGCACGCCCTTCTCGGCCATCGCACGAAGCCTGACGACACCCGTGGTCGTCTCCTCGGTACCTCCGATCACCTCGGCCAGCTGGTCCTGGCGCGACTTGTGAAGCACCGAGACGAGGTCGGCTCCATCGTCCATGGTCAGCGACGGGTGGTGGTCGAGCGCCGCCTCGATGTGCTGGTAGTAGGTGTCGTTATCCTCGCCGCGGATCGCATACGTCTTGATCGCGTGCTGGGACGCGAGCGCGGCGGCCACGGCGTCGTTCGTCGAAAGCGGGTTGGAGGCGCACAGCGCGACGTCCGCGCCGCCGGCTTTGAGCGTCAGCATCAGGTTGGCCGTCTCGCTGGTCACGTGAAGGCACGCGGCGAGCTTGAGGCCTTTGAGGGGCTGCTCCTTAGCAAACCGTTCGCGGATCAAAGTCAACACGGGCATCTCACGCGCCGCCCAGTCGATGAGGTCCTGGCCCTGCGCGGCCAGGTTCAAATCTTTGACATCGCTTCCTTTCGCGCTGACTTTCAACTCGGTGGTCTTCTCCTCAATACACGATCTCGCTGACGACTTCAACGTCGGAGAGACGCTTTCGCCCGCCCAGCTCCTCCAGCTCAATCAAGACCTGGACTCCGACCACTTCGCCGCCGAGCTTGCGGATCAAGCGAACCGCGGCGGCTGCCGTGCCGCCGGTCGCCAGTACATCATCGACGATCAGGACCCTCTGGCCGGGCTCTATGGCGTCGGCATGTACCTCGAGCTGGTCGGTGCCGTACTCGAGCTGGTAGGCGTCGCTGATGGTTTTCCATGGCAGCTTTCCGATCTTGCGTATCGGTACGAAGCCCGCGTTGAGCTTGACGGCGATTGCGGCGCCGGGTATGAAACCACGCGCCTCGATGGCTGCCACAAGGTCGGGTTCGGGGTTGGTCCACCGCTTCGACATCATGTTGACGACCTCACGAAAGAGCTCCTTGCGACCGAGCAGCGGCGTGACGTCGCGAAAGATGATGCCGGGCTGTGGAAAGTCCGGAATGTCGCGGACGTACTTTTTCAGCTCGTCGGCTGTGCTCATACGACTGATCGGAAGTATTCCAGGGTGCGCTTGAGCCCGTCCTCAAGCGACACCTCGGGCTCCCAGCCAAGCAGGCTGCGCGCGCGGGTGATGTCGGGCTGGCGCTGCTTGGGATCGTCGACCGGCAGCTCGCGGTGCACGATCTTGCTCTTGGAGCCGGCCAGGCGGACGATGGTCTCGGCGAGCTGCAGCACCGTGACCTCATGGGGGTTGCCGAGGTTGACCGGCAGCTCGTCGCCGCGCTCGAGATCCGCAAGCACTCCGCGCACGAGGTCGGAGATGTAGCACAGGCTGCGGGTCTGGGAGCCGTCCCCGTACACGGTGATCGGCTCGCCCCGGATCGCCTGCGCCATGAAGTTCGGCACCGCGCGTCCATCCGAGACCTGCATGCGAGGCCCGTGCGTGTTGAAGATGCGGATGATCCTGGTGTCCACGCCATGGGCTCGCTTGTAGGCCATCGCGAACGCTTCGGCGGCGCGCTTGGCCTCGTCGTAACAGCCGCGCGGCCCGATCGGGTTGACGTTGCCCCAATAGGTTTCCGGCTGCGGATGGACGAGCGGGTCCCCATAGACCTCAGAGGTGGACGCGAGCAGGAAGGTCGCGTCTTTGGCCCGGGCCAGGCCGAGCATGTTGGTGGTGCCAAGCGTGCCCACCTTCAGGGTGTGGATCGGGTTGGCGTCGTACTGGGGTGGTGAGGCGGGCGAGGCGAAGTGCAGCACGTAGCGCACGTCACCACCCAGGAAGATGCCGTGGTTGACGTCGGCCTGGCGGAACTCGAAGTCAGGGTTCGCTTCTAGCGACTTCAGGTTTTCGCGTGAACCCGTCATGAAGTTGTCCAGCGCCAGCACACGCATGCCGTGCGCGAGGAGGGCCTCGCACAGGTGAGAGCCGATGAACCCGGCCCCGCCGGAGACCACGGCTCGCGGCTTGCTGCCGTTACTCGCGGCCAATTCCTCGGTAGGTGAAGCCCAGCCCGCGCATCACCGGCGGGTCGTAGATGTTGCGGCCGTCGATGACGACCGGCTTTCGCATCGACCTCTTGATGCGGCCGAGGTCGAGCAGACGAAACTCGTTCCACTCCGTGACCACGACCAGCGCGTCCGCGCCGGAAGCGACCTCGTACGCGTCATTCATGTACTCGACGTCGGGAAGGAGGCGGCGCGAGCCCTCCATCGCCGCCGGGTCGTACGCGCGCACGTGCGCGCCAGCCGCCAGCAGGACCTTCGCGATGTCGAGGCTCGGGGCTTCGCGAAGGTCGTCTGTGTTCGGTTTGAAAGCGAGCCCGAGCAGCCCGATCACCTGGTCGGGCAGTTCGTCCAGGCAGTCGCGCAGCTTGTCGATTACGACCATCCGCTGGTCACGGTTGATGTCCATTACCGCCTGGAGCAGCTCAGGGTGGTAGTCAAATCGTTCCGCCAGGGCCGTCAGCGCCTTGACGTCCTTCGGAAAGCACGAGCCCCCGTAGCCGATTCCCGCGTCGAGGAAGCTGGGCCCGATGCGCTTGTCCATGCCCATTCCCTCGGCCACGAGCTTGGCGTCGGCGCCGACCCGCTCGCTGATCCGGGCGATTTCGTTGATGAACGAGATGCGCGCCGCCAGGAATGCGTTGGACGCGTATTTCACCATCTCGGCCGTGTAGATGTTGGGCGTGATCAGGATCGGTGCGTCGAGAGGAGCGTAGAGGCGGGCCACCTTTTCGGAAGCGTCACGGTCGTGGCTGCCGATCACGACACGGTCCGGGTGCATGAAGTCCTGGATCGCCGAACCCTCGCGGAGGAACTCGGGATTCGACACCACGGCGGCGGAATGGCCGCGGTTGGGTTTGCGCAGCACCTCAGAGACCATGTCCCCGGTGAGCGGGGGCACGGTGGACTTGTTGACCACCACCAGCGGCCCATCCATGCAGTCCGCGATCGAGTTCGCGGCCGCCTCGACATATGAGAGATCGGCCTCGCCGCCCTCGCCCTCAGGCGTGCTCACCGCGATGATCGCGTACTCGGCGCCGGGGACAGCGTCCTCATAGGCGGTCGTGAAGCGAAGCCGGCCGGCCTTGGCGTTGCGCTCGACGAGCTCATTCAAGCCGGGCTCATAGAAAGGAACGCGATGGGCCGTGAGCTGCGCGATCTTCTCGCGGTTGATGTCGACGACCATCACGTCATTCCCGAGGTCGGCGAGGCACGCAGCTGTGGTCAAGCCCACGTAGCCGGCGCCGATGACCGCAACTTTGCTCAATCCAGGCCGATTATCTCAGTTCGAATCCGCGTGCTCCCTACGCCACGAGTGCCGGCTCCCGCAGGCTATTTGCCCGTCCGACGCGCGCGAGTGCCGGCTCTCGCGGGAAATTCAGCCTCCGAATTCGGGCTACAACGACTCGTACACGGCGATTGTTGCCCGAGCCGCCTTCCGCCAGCTGAACTCTTTCGCGCGCTTGAGCCCCGCCCGCCGCCAGCGCTCCGGTTCCGCGCTCATTCGCGCCGCGGCCTGGCCTAGCGCGACTGCGTCGCCATCTTCGACGAGCTCGCCGGCGTCGTCGACCACCTCGGGCACGCTCGAGTTGCGAAACGCGGCTACAGGACACCCACACGCCATCGCCTCGAGACACGGCAGTCCGAACCCTTCGTAGCGACTCGGGAAGATGAAGCAGCCGGCCGCCGTGTAGAGGTCAGCGAGCTCCGCGTCGTCCACTCGTCCAAGCATCGTCGCACCTGGCATGCTCGGCGGCGCCTGGCGGCCGCGGTCGCCGGCGACGACAAGCTGCAGCTCCGGCCGGACCTCGCGTGCCGCCGTCCAGGCGCGCAGCAGCGCAGCGGGATCTTTGCGCGCGTCGAGCGCGCCGACGAACAGCAGGTATCCGGGTTCCACCCTCCATCGCTGCCGGACCCGCTCCTGCGCGCCGGCCTTCGGCTCGAACATCTCGTCCGCCGCTTCTGGCACGACTCGCACCCGCCGCCCATCCACACCGGCGAGGCGCTCCGCGTCGGCGGCCGTCGACTTCGAGACGGCGATCACCAGGTCCGCGCCTTTCAGCAAGCGCTTGCCCGGCCAGAAGCGAAGACGCTCGCCCAGCATCCGTGGACCGCCCCAGGCCCAGGGGATCAGATCGTGGAGGGTGACCACCAGCGGGTAAGGCGACCGGCCGGGCAGGCGTAGGTCGATGGCGTGGTACACGTCAGGCCGGATGCGTTCCAGGTCCGCCCGCAGGGCAACCGCATCCTCATAGCCTGCGAGCTGGCCGCGATAGCGCCGCCGAGAGCCGGCGAGCTCGTATCGGCCCGGCGGCAGCGCAGGCTCGTCGAGGGCGGCGTCGAGAAGCAAAGTCAGCCTCAAATCGAAGCCCTCCGCGATCAGCCCCTTGAGCAAGCCCCTCGCGTAGGAACCGACACCGCGGCCGGCGCTCGGGCCTTGCAGCGGCCGCATGTCCAACAGCACCCGAGATGAGCTCAAAGGTCGAGCCATCATAATTTGGCCGCCATGGAAGCCCTCAAAACCCTTGATATGGTCATCGTCGGCGGCTGCGGCCACGTCGGCCTACCCCTCGCATTGTCCCTCGCTGACTGCGGCTACAAGGTGGGCATCGACGACGTCGACGCCAACAAGGTCGCATTCGTCAAAGCCGGCAACGTTCCATTCCTGGAGAACGGCGCGGACGCGCTGCTCAAGAAGCTTCTGCCCACCGGCCGGCTGGAGCTGGCATCCGACCCCAGCCTGGTCGAGAGCACCGACACGGTCATTCTCGTCATCGGCACTCCGATCGACGAGTTCATGAACCCGTCGGTACGCATCTTCGACAAGGTGCTGGACGAGCTGATGCCACACCTGAAGAACAGCACGATGGTCGTGCTCCGGTCGACGGTTTTCCCGGGCACGACCGAGTCGGTCGAGCGCCGGCTCCGCGCAGCAGGCATCAAGGCCGATGTCGTCTTCTGCCCGGAACGCATCGCCGAAGGCCACGCCCTTGAGGAGCTGCGAACGCTGCCCCAGCTCGTCGGAGCGTCTTCGGATGGCGCCTTTGAGAAAGCGAGCCGCCTGTTCGAACGGCTCGGTGTGAGCACAGTTCGCACCACCCCGCTCGAGGCCGAGCTCGCCAAGCTGCTCACCAATACCTGGCGCTACATGAAGTTTGCCATCGCCAACCAGTTCTTCCAGATCGCGCATCGCTCCGGGGTCGATTACAACAACGTGCTCGACGCAATCCGCCACGACTACCCTCGAGCCGCGGACCTGCCGGGGCCGGGCTTCGCGGCCGGACCGTGTCTCCTGAAGGACACGATGCAGCTCTCGGCCTTCACACCCGACCACTTTCCGATGGGCCAGGCCGCGATGCAGATCAACGAGGGCCTGCCCAACTACATCGTCGACACCATCAACTCGCGGAACCCGCTGCAGGGCCGGACGGTCGGGATCCTGGGTATGGCTTTCAAAGGCGAGTCCGACGACCCGCGCGCGTCGTTGAGCTACAAGCTGCGCAAGCTGGCCGCATTCAAGGGTGCACGAGTCATGTGCACCGATCCATTCATCGAGGACCCCTCTTTTGATTCGCTCGAGAAGGTCCTGAGCGAATCCGACATCCTCATCATCGCCGCCCCGCATCGCGCTTACAAGAAGCTCGACCTCGCCGGACGCGACGTCGTCGATATCTGGGGCATCACGGGGCCAATCCGATTATGAGAGGGAACGCGACGTTCCCTCTCATCGCGCCGCTGCGCGGCGCTGCTCACCCTTTCGTGTGCGGATCGGACTGATTTTCATTGGATCAATGCGACGTCTGGTGGGTAAACGCATCGCGGGTTAGACGGCCTGGCGAAGCCAGGCCTACTAGCAACGTATGAGGATCCTCGTCACCGGCGCCGCCGGTTTCAT
>JBGPYE010000159.1:0-4821 GCA_041493095.1 Candidatus Dormibacteraceae bacterium | reverse complement strand
CGGATCGGCGGCTACTGCCACCTGAACATCGGTGAAGAGGCGACCGTCGTGGGCGGCATCAAGGCCCTCCACTCGAACGACTACATCTTCACCAGCTACCGCGAGCACGGGCATGCCATCGCACGCGGCATCGACCCGAAAGCTGTGATGGCGGAGCTGTTCGGCAAGGAGACGGGGACCTCGCACGGCCGTGGCGGCTCGATGCACATGTTCGACGCGAACCTCCGCTTCATGGGCGGATACGGCATCGTCGGCGGCCACCTCCCCCTCGCCGTTGGCGGCGGCTGGGCGGTGCGCTACCGCAAAGAGAAGGACGTCGTCTTCTGCATGTTCGGAGACGGAGCCACCAACATCGGCGCGTTCCACGAGTCGCTCAACTTCGCGAAAGTTTTCAAGCTCCCGGTCGTCTGGTTCTGCATCAACAACCGTTACGGCATGGGCACGCCAGTCGAGGCGGCCTCCGCGGTCGCGGACATCTACAAGAAGGCCTGCGCCTACGACATGGAGTCGATCCAGATCGATGGCATGAACCTGCGCGAAGTGATGCTCAAGACGAGCGAGATCGTCGAGAAGACGCGCGCGGACTCCGAGCCTAGATTCATCGAAGCCCTCTGCTACCGCTTCAAGGGCCACTCGGTCGTCGACCCGGACAAGTACCGCTCCGCGGAAGACAAGGAGAAATTCCGCAATGCCGACCCGATCGTCGCCTTCGAGCACGAGCTCGAGAAGAGCGGATTGGCGGACGAGGAGTACTTCAAGAAGGTCCGGCAGGAGATCGACGCCGAGGTCCAGGAGATCATCCGCTTCGCCGACGAGAGCCCGGACCCGAAGCCGGAAGACCTCTACAAGTTCACGTACGCCGGCGAGTGGGAAAACCGCCCCGAGCTGCACGGAGATCCTCTCTAATGGCGGTGAAAGCACCGGCCGCAACTGACGAGAAGCTGTATCGCGTCGCCCTGCGCGAAGCGCTCAACGAGGAGATGGAGCGCGACGACAGCGTTTACGCGATCGGTGAGGACATCGGCAAGTTCGGCGGCGCCTACCGCGTCACCGAAGGACTGCTCGACCGGTTCGGCCCGCAACGCGTCGTCGATGCGCCAATCGCCGAAGAGGTGATCGTCGGCTGCGCCATCGGCTCCGCGATGCTGGGCCTGAGGCCGGTCGTCGAGCTGATGACGATCAACTTCTCGCTCGTCGCTTACGACCAGATCGTGAACAACGCGGCCAAGATCCGCTACATGTTCGGCGGCGAGGCGAAGGTGCCGATGGTGATTCGCATGCCGGGCGGCGCGGGACACCAGCTTTCGGCCCAGCACTCGCACAGCCTGGAGGTCCTCTACGGATTGATTCCCGGCCTGCTGGTCGTCGCTCCGACTACTCCCGAGGACGCGAAGGGAATGCTGAAGTCCGCGATCCGCAGCGACAACCCCGTGATGTTCCTCGAGTCGATGAGCCTGTACAACGTGCGCGGCATCGTGCCCCCGGGCGATTACACGACGCCGCTCGGCAAGGCGGCCGTGCGACGCAAGGGCACCGACGTCACAGTGGTCGGTGTGTCGAGGATGGCGGTGCTCGCGAACGAAGCGGCCAAGCAGCTCGAGGAGGAGGACGTGGACGCGGAGGTCATCGACCTTCGCTCCATCCGCCCGATCGACTGGCCGCCGATCGTCGAGTCGGTCAAGCGCACCGGCCGCTGCGTCGTGGTCGAGGAAGGCTGGTCGACGTACGGCGTGACGGCGGAGATCGCGGCCGGCGTGTCGGAGCGCTGCTTCGACTACCTGGATGCGCCGGTGCGGCGCCTGGGCGGCGCTCAGGTGCCGATGCCGTACAGTCTGCCGCTCGAGAAGGCGTCCATCCCGACGAGCGAAGACATCAAGAAGCTCATCCGCTCCGTCGTTGGGAAGTAAGACCGATGCCTGACGTAAATATGCCGAAGCTCTCCGACACGATGGAGGAGGGCACCATCGTCGAGTGGAAGAAGAAGACCGGCGATGAGGTGAAGACCGGCGAGGTGCTGGCTGAGGTCGAGTCGGACAAGGCCACCTTCGACCTGGAGGCGGAGTCCGACGGCGTGCTGTCGATCCTGGTCGAGCAGGGCGTGCCCGCGAAGATCGGAGCGCCGATCGCCACGATAGGCGAAGCCTCCGCCGCCGCCCCCGCGACAAAGAAAGCCGCGCCCGCACCAGCCAAGCAGAAGGAAGCAAAGGAACCAGAGGCTCCGCCTGAAGTCGCCGAAGAGCCAGAGCCCGTCGCGAAGTCGGCTCCGCCGAAAGCCGAGCCGGATGAGAGGGCTGAGGAGCCTGTCGCGAAGTCGGCTCCGCCGAAGGCCGAGCCGGATGAGAGGGCTGAGGAGCCCGTCGCGAAGCCGGCTCCGCCGAAAGCCGTGCCGGATGAGAGGGCTGAGGAGCCCGCGAGCCCGGACGGAGAGGACGGCCAGCAGGTCAAGGCCTCCCCACTCGCCAAGCGCCTGGCGGCGGAGATGGGCGTCGACATCGGCTCGCTGAAAGGCAGCGGACCCGAGGGCCGCATCGTCAAGGAGGACGTGCTCGCCGCCGCGGGCGGCAAGACCCAAACCGAACGCAGGAGGCCTGCGGCCGCGCCTCGGGCGGCCGGCCCGGACGTCGAGGTCATCGACCCCTCGCGCATGCAGGCGACCATCGCGCGGCGGATGACCGAGGCGAAGTCCACCGTGCCTGAGTTCACCGTCACCGTCGAGGCCCGCGTGGACGAGGCCGTGAAGATGCGTCAGCAGCTGAAGGACTCGGTCCCGGGCGCTGAGAAGGTGACGATGACCGACATGCTCGTTCGCGCGTGCGCGCTCGCTCTCCGAAAATTCCCTGAGGTCAACACCTCATGGGTCGACGGGCGCTTCAACCGGAAGCACGGCGTCAACATCGGACTGGCGGTCGCTCCGAGCCAGGGCATGGGCCTGCTCGTCCCCGTCGTCCACGACGCGGACCTGAAGGACCTGGTCCAGATCTCCATCGAGTCGCGGCAGGTGATCGAGCGCGCGCGCTCCGGGCGTCCCAACGAAGGCGACTTGAGCGGAGCGACGTTCTCGATCTCCAACCTCGGCATGTTCGGTGTCGATGAGTTCGTGGCGATCATCAATCCGCCTGAGGCGGCGATTCTCGCCGTGGGCGCGATCAAGGACGTACCTGTCGTCGAAGAGGGGCGCATCGTGCCTGGCAAGGTCATGCGCATGACCCTGTCCGTGGACCACCGCGTGTTCTACGGCGCGACAGCCGCCCAGTTCATGGCCGAGGTCAGGCGCCTGCTCGAAAACCCCGTCACGCTGGTCGTCCCGCCTACCCGGTGAAACCGGAGGAGATCGAACTTCTCAAAGGGCTAGCGCGAGACTTCGAACTGCCAGACGACGGCTGAGATGCCGGCGATGAGCTGCCAGCCTTCCGGACCTCCAAGACCGTCGGTCATGACGACCAGGACATACGGGCCGCTGGGACTCGAGGTGACGAGCGCCGCGTCGTTGTCGACCAGGTCGATGGTGCCGGTCTTGTGCACAACGGTCACACCGCTCACCCCCGCCGGGACTCCGCTCTCGGTCCGGGTGTTCGTCAGCAGCGGATAGAGCCAGGCCTGAGCCGCGGCGCCCCCGAGCTCGCCCCTGGCTTCGGCGGCCCACAGCGAGGCCAGGTCGGCCGGTGTGGTGGTGTTGTCGTCGAAGAAGTCGGAGCTGGTCGCGCCGGCTGACGCGGCCCAGGCGTTGAGTACGGCGGCGCCGCCGACGTCGCGCACGAGCATGTGCCCGGCCGTGTTGTCCGAATAAATGCCGGCACGAGCAGCAAGTTCGTTGCGGGTGAAGCACAGGCCATCCCCGTAGTCGTCGAACCAACCGGTTTCATAGTCGTCGTCCTGAAAGCAGACATAGCCGTTCGGATCGACCTTGCCCGCGGCAATGTTCTCCGCCTCCAGCATCAGCGCCGCGAGCTTGTAAGTGCTTGCGGCGGTGAAGACCTCGCCGCCGTTCACCGACCACACCACGGGGTCCGTGCCCCCGAGCTCGACGACCGTCACGCCCGCCGACGCGCCGCTCGAACCGATCTGCTGTTGGACCGCGATCGCCAGCCCGCCTACGCCGCGGGGCACGGCAAACGACGTGAACGTCGAGACGATGCTCCCGATCTGGCTTGACCCGGCGGTGGCGGGCTCAGGCGAAGTGACGACACCCTGTTTGGCTTCGACGTCGACGGAGCCAAACGCGAGCACTGAGACGATGACAATCGCCGGCAGCAGTTTGTACGAAAGCCGCCGGCGCACCATGCCAGAGAAAGGTGAAGGTCATCGATGAGTCTTTCCTTTGATCTGGCTGAGAAGCTGCTGAGAACCAAGCGCCTCAGGCAAGTTTCGACAAGACGGGTATAACCTCGACGGCCGGTCGGGACGCGCCCGGCAGCAACAGATGCAGCCGCAGCGCACCGTCGGCGTCGTAATCCGCCCACATTCGCCCCTTCATCGCCAGGGCAAGCTCTCGCGAGATCGACAGGCCAAGCCCCACACCTCCGGCCGCCGCCGAACGTGACGGGTCGGCGCGGTAAAAACGGTCGAACATCCTCTGTGGATCGGGCTTGTGAGCGCCGGTCGTGTTGGCCACGATCACCTCCAGGCCCGAGATGTTCGTCACAACCGAGATCCGGATCGTGGTGCCTTCGGACGCGTACTTGACGGCGTTGTCGAGCAGGTTGTCGATGATCTGGTGCAGGCGTTCCGGGTCGGCGGCGACCGGCGTGATGTCCGGCGGCACCGTCAGGTCCAGCTCCAGCCGCCGCTGGACCGCCCGGGGCCGGACGATCTCGAGCTCCT
>JBGPYE010000085.1:0-6695 GCA_041493095.1 Candidatus Dormibacteraceae bacterium | reverse complement strand
GGCCAGCTTGTGGCTGTCGGCCTCGGCCACGTTGACGTTGATGAACCGCACATCTGGGTTCTGGAAGGCGGTTTTCGACGCGGTGGTGAAGTCGCTGTAGCGCGTGCCCACCCCGATCACCACATCGGCTTCGGCGGCCACGCGGTTGGCGGCCGGCGTGCCCGTGGCGCCGATCGCGCCTAGCGCGCCCGCATGGTCGAACGGCAGCGACCCCTTGCCCGCCTGCGTCTCCGCGACCGGGATGCCAGTTCTCTTGACCAGCTTCCGCAGCGCGTCGGTCGCCTCCGAGTAGATGACGCCGCCGCCCGCCACGATGAGGGGGCGCTTGCTGCCGCGGATGATTTCTGCAGCGCGATCGAGGGCAGCCGAGTCTGGCAGCGGACGGCCCGCATGCCAAACGCGACGCTCGAAGAATTCGGCCGGGTACTCGAACGCTTCGACCTGCACGTCCTGGGGCAGCGCAAGCATCACGGCGCCGGTTTCGGCCTGGCTCGTCAGGACGCGCATCGCCGCCAGCGCCGCCGGGACGAGCTGCTCCGGTCTCTGGATGCGATCCCAGTAGCGGGTCACCGGCTGAAAGGAGTCGTTCACGCTGACATCGCCGCGCCACGACGTCTCGAGCTGCTGAAGCACCGGATCAGGCCGCCGCGAAGCGAATACGTCGCCCGGCAGCAGCAGGACAGGGATGCGGTTGACCGTCGCAGCGGCCGCGCCGGTCACCATGTTGGTCGCGCCGGGGCCGATCGAGGTCGTGCAGGCGAGCGTCGAGAGGCGGTTGCGCATCTTCGCGAATCCCGCCGCGATGTGCACCATCCCCTGCTCGTTGCGCGCCTGGTAATAGGTGAGCAGCTCGGGGTTTTGCGCGAGCGCCTGCCCAACTCCGGTGAGGTTGCCGTGGCCGAAGATCCCGAAGCAGCCCTCGATGAACCGGTGCTCGACGCCGTCACGCTCGAGGTACTGAACCGAGAGGAAGCGGACGAGCGCCTGGGCCATCGTCAGCTTCAGCGTCTTCACGGCCGCGACCCTAAGCGGGTTCTGGAAGCATCACGTCGCGCACCAGGCCGTCGAGCTCGGTACAGGCTGCGATGAACTGGCGCAGCGTGCGCACGGTCGGCGCAAACGAGTCGAATTCCTCGTTGGAAAGGCCCCCCTCCGAGTAGGCCCTGCGGAAGTCGGGGAAGTGCGCGAGGAGCTGCTCCACAACTTTTGGATCGACCGGATCGTCGATCCGCGGCCTCACTTCGATGTCACCCGCGTTGAAACGCTTCTGCCAGGCGGACGGAGGCGAGATGACCGCATCGGCGCCGATGAGCTCGCTCCAGTGCATGTGGTTTCGGAATGCGGCGGAGAGCAGGCGCAGCCGGTAGCCGCGCTCGCGATAGATGGCGTAGGTCTTCTTGAACACCGCCACGCCCGCCCACTCGATAAAACCCGGGTCGATCGTGATCTGGCTCCTCTCGAGCTGGACCTTCAGCCAGTCGTCGAGCCGGCCGACCATGATCGTGCAAACCGGACCCATCGACTTGATGTCCTTATCTTCGCTCTCGCGCCGCTTCATTCCTCGCTCCACGGCTTCGGCCACCGCGATGCACTGAGGGAGCGTGAAGCAGACCGTCGCATTGATGCTGAGCCCGCGATAGGTCGCCTCTTCGATCGCCACCACGCCGGCTTTGGTCGCCGGGATCTTGACGATCATGTTTGGCGCGAGACGGCTGAGCGCCATCGCTTGCTCGACGATGCCGCCGGGATCGCGGTACAACCTCGGGTCTGTCTGTATCGAAAGGCGGCCGTTGCGCCCCGCATGCGCCGCAAAGGCCGGTTGGAGGAGCTTGGCCGCCCTGACCGACATCTCTTCGACGAGCTTCCAGCCGATCTGGTCCTCGGTCGCGCCCGGGAGCTCGCGGAGGAGGGCCTGGATGCGGGGCCGCCAGACAGCGATTTCCTTTTTGAGGATCCCGACTGCGATGACGGGATTGCAGGTGGCGCCGACGGCGCCGTTGTCGATCGCGTAGGTCAGCTCGTCGATGTCGGCCGAGTCGTTCCACAGCATCGTCGGCGTGGTCTGCGTCATCTCTAGCAGCCGGCTCTTGAACGTGACGCGCGCGACTTTTGAATCTATGGCGGTCAAATCGCGCTCCACGTTACTCTCGATTGGAAGTGCGCCCTGCGCGCGCCCGGCCGTTTGGAAGGGCGCCCTGCGCGCGCCCGGCTACCAACGGGTCACGACCACCTTCTTGCGCGTATAGAACTCGATGCCGTCCGTGCCGTGAACGTGCAGGTCGCCGTAGAACGAACCCTTCCAGCCGCTGAATGGAAAGAACGCGAATGGCTGCGCGATCGGCACGTTGATCCCTGTCATACCGGCCTCGACGCGCTCGCGAAACTCACGGGCCGAGCGCCCGGACTGCGTGAAGATCGTCGCCATATTTCCAAGCGCCATCCGGTTGGCCTGAGCGATCGCCTCGTCGAGGCTCGCGGCGCGCGCCACAGACAGGACCGGTCCAAAGATCTCCTCGTTGCCGACGGACATGTCCGAGGTGACGCGGTCGAGGATGGTCGGGCCGAAAAAGAAGCCCGGCCGTGACATCTGACCGCGCCCGTCGACCACCAGCTCGGCTCCCTCGGCCACCCCCTTGTCCACGTAGCCGGCGACCCTGTCGCGATGGTCGGCGCGAATGAGAGGGCCAACCTGCACGCCGGCCTCATCGCCAGGTCCGACCACCATCTTCGAAGCCGCGTCCTTCAATCCTTCCAGCAATCGATCGGCGGCCGGCCCGACCGCCACCGCGACCGAGCCCGCGAGGCACCGCTCGCCGGCGTTGCCGAAGGCTGAGTTGAGGATTGCGGGTACGGTGACCTCCGGATCGGCGTCCGGCATGACGACGATGTGGTTCTTCGCGCCGCCGAGCGCCTGCACCCGCTTGCCAGACGCTGCGGCGGTCTGGTAGACGTGCCTGGCCACCGGCGCCGAGCCGACGAACGAGATCGCGTTCACGTTGGGGTGGGTGAGCAGCGCGTCGACCGCCACGCGCGCGCCGTGCACCACGTTGAGCACACCTTCCGGGAAACCGGCCTCCAGGAAGATCTCGGCGAGGCGCTGACCGCCAAGCGGCGTCCGTTCCGAAGGCTTGAGGACGAACGTGTTCCCCGCGACAACCGCCAGCGGAAACATCCACAGCGGGATCATCACCGGGAAGTTGAAGGGCGGGATTCCCGCGCACACGCCAACCGGATACCGGTAAAGATCCTGGTCGACGCCACCTGAAACGTCTCGCAGCGTGCGCCCCTGCAAAAGCGTGGGCGCTCCGCATGCGAAGTCGACGACCTCGATGCCGCGCCGCACCTCGCCGCGGGATTCGTCAAGCGTCTTCCCGTGATGGCGGGTGATGATCGCTGCGAGGTCCTCGAAGTGATCCTCGAGCAGCGCCTTGAAGCGGAACATCAGGCGCACGCGCTCCATGACCGCTGTCCGCGACCACGTCTGGTAGGCCTTGACCGCTGCCTGGACCGCCGCGTCGACCTCACGGCTCCCGGACATCGGCACCTGCTCGATGACCTGGCCCGTCGCCGGGTTGTAGACGGGGAGCGAGCCGGCGTCGTTGGGCGGCACGCGCCACTCGGAACCGATGAGGTTGGGGATCATCGCGAGACTCCTATGCTCCGGGCCGGTTGATTTCCGGCGCCACCTCTTTCTTGATTTCCTGCGCGACCTGCTTCATCTCAGGACCCACCGCCATCTTCTCCAGCTCTTTGGACAATCGCTCGAGCTCCTCGCCGCCGGCCATCATCTGCGTCAGCTCGGCAAGGGTCGTCTCGTTCTTCGCATAAGTGCCGACGAGGCGACCGCGGTTGAGCAGGACGAACCGGTCACCGACCGGGTACGCGTGATGAGGGTTGTGGGTGATGAAGATCACTCCGAGGCCGCGCTCCCTGGCCTGGACGACGTACTTGAGGACGATGCCCGACTGCCTGACGCCGAGGGCCGATGTCGGTTCGTCAAGGATCAGCACTTTAGCTCCGAAGTAAACGGCTCGTGCGATGGCGACGGCCTGGCGCTCGCCGCCGGACAGCGTGCCGACGGCCTGGTTGGGATCGCGGACGTCGATTCCCATCTTTTGCATCTCTTCGCGCATGACTCGCTTCGCAAACCGGGCGTCGAGCTTGCTCGCCAGCCCGAAACCAACGGTCGGCTCGGAGCCGAGGAAGAAGTTGCGCCAGATCGACATCAGCGGCACCGTGGCGAGGTCCTGGAAGACGACCGAGATGCCCGCTGCGCGGGCGTCGCGCGGACCCGCGAATCGAACTTTGACTCCCTCGATCAGGAATTCGCCCTCGTCGTGTGGGTGGACCCCCGACAGGATCTTGATCAGGGTGGACTTGCCGGCCCCGTTGTCGCCGAGCACGCACGTCACCTCGCCCGCACGCACCTCCATCGAGATGTCCTTCAGCGCGATCACGCTGCCGAAGTACTTGCTGACGTGGCGCACCTCGAGCAGCGGAGCAGGAGTCACGGACGGAAACCTCGGCGAGAGATTCGGTGACCAGGTGGCCCAGATGCTAGACGCGGCCGAGCACCGGAACGAGCGCATATGTCCATGCGTGAGCGAGGAGCGGAGGCCGCAACAACGCAGATGGGCCGCATGGGCGCCGAAGATCCGCCGAGGGCTTCCGGCCGGGACTCCAGGTTCTCGCTCATTGCTTTGTCAACGCCTTGCGCTCGCCGCGCGCCGTCTCACGAGAGTGTTCACGCCGACGGCGACGAACAGGATCACGCCGAGGAACGTGAAGTACCAGTTCGAGTCCCAACCGGCAAAGATGATGCCGATCTGCGCGAAGCCGATGACCAACGCGCCGATCGACGCGCCGATGGCCGAGCCGTAGCCGCCGGTCAAAAGACAGCCACCGACGACCGCGGCGATGATGAAGAAGAATTCTTGGCCCACGCCCTGGCCCGTCTGGATGCCCTTGAAGCGCAGCGCGACCATGATCCCGACCAGCGCCGCCGCCATCGCAGTGCACATGAAGAGGATGACCTTGGTCCGGGCGACGGGGACGCCCACCGCGCGGGCCGCGTTGGCGTCGCCTCCGACGGCGTAGATCCAGTTGCCAAACGTCGTCTGCGTCAGCACCCAGGTCGCCACCACGGTGATCGCAATCCACCACAGCACCGCGTCCTGGAAGTTGTACGGCGCGAAGAAGGTGCTCCCGAAAACGGACTGCGCGCTGGCGAACCCGGGCGCCTGGTCGGAGATGTCAAATCGCACCTGGTTCGTGATCAAGAGCGTGACCCCTACGTTCACGCCTCGAAGGACGAAGAAGGTGGCGAGCGTGATGATGAAGCTCGGCAGCTTGGTCCTGACGACCAGGAATCCGTTGATCGCTCCGATCATGCCCGCGAAAAAGAGCACGACCACGATCCCCAGCCAAACATTGACGTCGTAACGCGTGATCAGCATGCCGAGGAGCAGGCCGCAGGTGCCGATCATCACGCCCGCGGAAAGGTCGAACTCGCCGCCGATCATCAGCAACGCGACGGCCACCGCCATGATCCCGTACGTCGATGCGGCGTCGGTCCAGTTCTGCATGCCCGCGACGGACGAGAATTTGTGACCGGGCGTGGCGTCGACGGTGGCGAAAAGCAGGTAGACGGCGACTGCACCGATCAGCGCTCCGAGCTCCGGCCGCTGGAGGAGCCGCACCAGCACGTTGACAGTGGCGAGGCGTTCGTCGCCGGCGCCCACGGGGCGTGGAAGTTGGCGCTTGCTGGCCACGCTCATGGTTTTTTCACCTGGTAGATGGCCCTACCGGGCCGGACGATCCCGGCCCGGTAGAAAGCCTTTTCAGTCTATCGAGTGCCCTGGCCCGTCAAGCTCGCAACCTTTGAGGCGTTGCTCTTGTCGACGATGCCCGGTCCGCTCTTGACAATGTCGAAGCCGCCGACGGTGTTCGCGTTCTGCTTGTAGAGCTTCAGGAAAACGATCGGCAGGTAGCCCTGCAGATACTGCTGCTGGTCGATCGCGAAGTCGATCTTTCCAGATTGGATGTCGGCGACCACGCCGGTGCTGATGTCGAAGGTCGCAATCTTGGCCTTGGAGTTGGCGCCGGCAACAGCGGCCTCGACGATGTTCTTGGCGACGTCAGGGTCGAGTGCAAGGATCGCGTCGATCGAGGTGTCGGCGCTGAGCGCGGCCTGCAAGGTGGCCGTCGCGGACGAGACGTTTGACTTGGCGTTGTCGAGCACGAGGTCCTTCTCGTTGCCGCCGAAGCCGGTCTTGGCGCCGGCGCAGCGGTCGCGAAGGCTGGTGCTGGTCGCCTCGTGGATGACGCAGAGCAGCTTGGTTCCGCCGTCCGCCTTCAACCGGATGCCCGCCTGGGTGCCGGCAGCGGTCTCAGGCTGGCCCACGCATGTGATGGCTCCCGAGTAGGCGATGTAGCTCTGTCCGCTCGCGGTGGTGCCGCAGTTGTTCATCAGGATCAGTGGAATGCCGCCGGCGGCAGCCTGCTTGGCGCAGTCGAGCACCGACTGGCTGTGCGGAGAAACGACCAGGCCGTCCGGCTTCGCGGTCACGGCGGCGCTGATGAACTGGCATTCCTGGCTGTCGTCGTTGTTGCTGCCCTGGTAGTTGACCTGCACGCCCAGGTCAGATGCCGCCTGCTTCTCACCCTTCTGCACAACGGACCAGAACGTGCCGTTG
>JBGPYE010000216.1:0-3645 GCA_041493095.1 Candidatus Dormibacteraceae bacterium | reverse complement strand
TGGCTTCCTCGTAAAGGAAGATGGATACGATGTCGGCTCCCGACGCGTGCTGCAGGTCCGCGACCACGCCGCGAAGCACTGCCGACAGACCGGAGTTGGTTTCGACTTGGGGGCGCATCTAAAGAATGGATTATCCGCGCCCGATATTCAGACGGGCAGGGTGGGTAAGCCATGACGGCGCGAAAATTCCCCGCGAGTGCCGGCTCCTGCGGGATTCAAGTCGCGGTCATACCCGCGAGTGCTGGCTCCCGCGGGAAAAAACGGAACCTACACCGTTGCCAGAGTTCTGTTCCTCGCCACCGCCCCAAGCCACGCGGCGCTCGGTCTTGGGTGCCGGGCGAAGGTCTGCCGGTCGACCGCGACCAACCCGAACGTTGGCGCATAGCCGAAGGCCCACTCGAAGTTGTCGAGCCACGACCAGTACAGATAGCTGCGCACGTCGATCCCCTCTGTGAGGCACGCCTGCACCTCGCGGAGAGCCGCCTCCATGAACGCGATGCGCCGCTCGTCGTGCACCGTCGCGATTCCACTCTCGGTGACGAGGATCGGGATGCCGGGACAGCTCTTCGCCGCCCGGCGGATCGAGGCTCCGAGTGCCTGCGGGTAGTACTCGTAGCCCATCTGCGTCGTTTCTTCGGTCTCGGTGAGCTCACGCGTGGTGTCGCTCCAGTCGTGGCCGGGCGAGCGGGCCCCGTCGGGTCCGATCCGAAAGCGCGTGTACGTCTGAACCCCGATGAATTCGTCCTTGCGGGCCAATTCGAGGAACCAGTCGTTGACGCGAGACTCAACCTCCAGCGAGGTGACGCCAGGCTGCGCGCCGTCCTCGTATTGAATGTCGGGAAGAGCGAGCGTGACCCCGACCGGGATCCGGGCCCGCGACCGGATCGCCGCGCCGCCTAGACGGTGCGCCTCCATCAGGTTGTCGACGGCCCGTTGGGCTCCGTCGCGGTCATCCGTATGGCCGGGGGGATTGATGCCGAGCAGGTAGCCGCTCGAGCCGAGGCCCTGGGGTTCGTTGATGGTGCAGGCGATTCCGATCAGGTCGCCGAGCGCCGCCGCGGCCCGGTCGCAGTACCTCTCGAAGAGAGCCGGAAAACGGTCGGAGGCAAACCCGCCCGCATCCTGCAGCCACCGCGGAAGCGTGAAGTGGTGGAACGTGACGATGGGAAGCACGCGGTGCTCGCGACAAGCCTCGAGCACCCTTCTGTAGTGGTCGAGCGCCGCCCTGGAAAACTCACCCTCGGCGGGTTCGATCCGAGCCCACTCGATGCCGAACCGGAAGGAGTTGAGCCCGACGCCGGCGAGGAGCGCGACATCCTCGCGATATCGGTGGTAGAAGTCGCAGGCGTCGCCTGACGGCTCGCGGCAGGGCGTGGCCTCGAGGTGCTCCCACCACCACCAATCGCTGTTGGTGTTGCCGCCTTCAACCTGGTGGGCTGACACCGAGGCGCCAAACAAGAAGCTTTCGGGGAACCGGCTGGAGTCACTCATCCGGCGGAGTGTTCCACAGACCCTGACCTCGCCGCTCGCCCGGGATGGCGCCGGCGAAGCTGGGGGCGGGGGCGATCAATTCTGCTTCTTGACAGCCGGCCACGGGAGTTTTAGGATCGCGTCTAAACCGCTTTACTAAATCGGTTTATTGAATCAAGTGGGGACGAGCATGACGGGGTTCCCTGGTGGGTCTGGACTGGGTGTCTCGGATCACCATCGCTGACGTGGCGAGCGCTGCCGGCGTCTCCAAAACCGCCGTCTCCTTCGCCTTCAACAACCCCGAGAAGCTCGGCCAGGCCACGCTCGAGCGTGTTCTGGGGCTCGCCCACAACCTCGGTTACACGCCGCACCCGGCTGCTCGCGCCCTCTCGCAGCGGCGCAGCGGAACCATCGGCCTCCTCATACCTCAGCGCCTGTCCGTGGTTTTCGCCAACCCTTTCCTGAGCGAGCTCATCCAGGGCATGGGTGAGCTGTGTGAGGAACACGACCTGACGATGCTCCTCGTCCCGCCCCTCGACGGTTCGCTCGAAGGAGCGATCCGCCAGGCGTCGGTGGACGGTTTCATAAGTCTCGGCCTCAGCCCGGACGACCGCGCCCTCGCGATGCTCGAACGGATCGGCATCCCGACTGTGCTGGTGGATTCGGAGGCATCGCCGATGCATCCAGCGATCAACGTCGACGACGAGGGCGGCGCCGAGGCCGCCGCGCAACACCTGCTGGACCTCGGCCATCGAGAGCTCGCGATCATCGCTCTTCCACCGACGCGGGCCCACGCCGGCCACACTCCGACGGCTGCGCGGCGCTTTGCCGGATACCGCGCGGCGCTCGATCGCGCGCATGCCTCGGAGCCGCACACGGTGACGGCTGGCGCGACCATGACAGCCGGAGCGCGCGCCTTCGAGGGTTTACCCAAAGGCAAACGCAGGCCGACCGGTGTGCTCGCCATGAGCGACATGGCAGCCATCGGCTTGATGGCGGCCGCGCAATCGGCCGGGCTCAAGGTCCCGGATGACCTTTCGATCGTCGGCTATGACGACCTGCCGATGGCGGCCTGGACCAACCCGGCCCTCACCACGGTGCGGCAGCCCATCGTTGAGAAGGGCCGCCTCGCTGCACGAATGCTGATTCAACGGATGAAGGGCAGGGCGGTCGCATCGCCCTTGCCGCTGGCGACGATCCTGGTCGTTCGCGGTTCCACATCGCCTCCGGCTGGGGTACCCCACGAACTCAAGGCAAACCCTCCGAGTTCGGGTGAAAAGGAGGTGACCGGCCGCAGCTCGTAAGCGACAACGACAAAGTCGAGAATTGCTAAATATCGGGAGGAACATAGAATGGTCGTTCAGATCGGGGTAGAAGCCCCGTCAGCTCAGCATCGATGGGGGATTTAAATATGCGTTCGTTGTGGTTCAAACGAAGTCTGATCCTGTCGCTCGCGGCCGTGTTCACCGCCGTGGCGTGTGGCACAGGCTCGACGCAGAGCGCAGGCACCGTCAAGGTGATCGCCGTCTGGTCAGGGGCTGAGCAGGCCTCGTTCCTCGCCGTCGTCAAGCCGTTCGAGGACCAGACCGGGATCAAGGTGCAGTACGAGGCAAGCCGCGATGAGGACGCGATCCTCACGACCCGCGTCAGCGCCGGCAACCCGCCGGACCTTGCCGCCGCGCCGAGCCCGTCGCTGCTGACCAAGTTCGCGCAGGACGGGAAGGTCGTCGCGCTCGACGACAAGATCGACGTCGCCGCCCTCAAGTCCAACTACTCACAGAGCTGGATCGACCTGGGGACGATCAACGGCAAGCTGTACCAGATCTATTCGTGGGTCTCGCTGAAGGGGCTCATCTGGTACAACCCGAAGAACTTCCAGGCCAAGAGCTACAACGTGCCGAAGTCATGGGATGACCTGCTGAACCTGCAGAACACGATCAAGAGCTCCGGGACCACCCCGTGGTGCATCGCGCTCGAAAGTGGTTCCGCCTCAGGCTGGCCGGGCAGCGACTGGGTCAAGGAAATAGTCCTCAGCCAGTCGGGACCCACGGTCTACGACAGCTGGTGGCAGGGCAAGACGAAGTGGTCCTCGCCTGAGATCACGAAGGCGTGGGCGACGTGGGGCCAGGTCCTCGGCACCAACGACAGCAACGTTTACGGTGGCAAGCAGTTCAT
>JBGPYE010000269.1:0-2525 GCA_041493095.1 Candidatus Dormibacteraceae bacterium | reverse complement strand
TCCAGCGTTCAGGACGGGGGCGCACGCGGAGTTCATCTGCCTGGAGGAGAGCGCCCCGATCGCGCACAAGCCGGCCGCCATGACCTTCGAACAGGCAGCGGCCGTCACCGACGGAATGATCCTGGCTCTGATGTGCCTGGAAGCGGCGCATGTCGGTAAGGGCCAGAGGATCGTCGTCTACGGAGCATCCGGGTCCATCGGCACCGCGGGAGTGCAGCTCGCCAAGCACTTCGGCGCTGAAGTCACGGCGGTGTGCACCACCAAGAACGTCGAGCTCGTGAAGTCACTTGGAGCCGACACCGTGATCGACTACACAAAGGAAGATTTCACCAAGAAGGACGAGACCTACGACATCATCTTCGACGCCGTGGGCAAGAACTCGTTCAGCCGGTGCAGAGGCTCGCTCAAGCCGGGCGGCATCTACGTGGCGACCGACGGGTTGCGGAATGCTCTTCTGGCGCTATGGACCTCGCGGATCGGAGACAAGAAAGTGCTGTTTCCGGTCCCGCCCCATTACACGAAGAAGAACGTCCTCTTCCTCAAAGAGCTCATCGAGGCTGGAAAGTACCGGGCGGTCATCGACCGGCGCTACCCGTTGTCGGACGTAATCGAAGCGACCAAGTACGTCGAGACGGAGCAGAAGACCGGGAACGTCGTCCTGACGGTCAACGGCGATCAAGCTATTAGATAGCTCCCCATGGCCAAGCTGATCTATTCGGCGATGACCTCACTCGACGGCTACGTGGCGGACGAGGACGGCAACTTCGACTGGGCTGCGCCGGATGAGGAGGTGCACACCTTCGTCAACGACCTGGAGCGGGAGATCGGGACCTACCTGTACGGGCGCCGGATGTACGAGGTGATGGCCTTTTGGGAAACCACTCCTGGGGATCCGCCTTCGTACATCAAGGACTACGCGCAGATATGGCAAGCGGCCGACAAGGTCGTCTACTCCAAAACGCTGGAAGCAGTTACTACCGCCAGGACACGGCTCGAGCGAGAGTTCGACCCTGAAACAGTGCGGCAAATGAAAGTCCGAGCCGGACGCGACATTAGTGTCGGGGGCCCGCACCTCGCCGTCGAGGCGATCAAGGCGGGGCTGGTCGACGAGTACCACCTGTTGGTCACGCCCGTTGTGGTGGGAGGCGGCAACCCGGCCTTGCCCAACGATGTCCGTGTGAAGCTCGAACTGGTGGACGAAGGCCGCTTCGGCAACGGCACTGTTCACCTCCACTACCGCGCGAGGAACTGAAGCGATCACGACCATCCATTTCAAACTGCAGTCCACGCTTGCGCCCGACGCGGTGCTCGCGGCGCTAACCGATTTCGGGCCACGCCGGTCCGAGATCTGGCCAAATATCGACAGCGCCCATTTCAAGGTCCACAACCAGGGACCCGGCTGGGCCGAGGTCACGGAAGGAAGCTCGGTGGCCGGTGGCGTCTGGGAGCGCGAGCGATACACCTGGGATGCAGCCGCTCGCACGGTCGCGATCGAGACCCTCGACTCCAACACCTGGGGCCCGGGCAGCCGTTGGGATTATCGACTCACTCCGGGCTCAGGCGGAGGTACGACGATCGAGGTGACCGTCGTACGCAACGGCAAGGGCTGGAAAGGCCGCCTGATCGGCATCGCTCTCTCGGTTGCCGGCGCCGGCATGCTCCGCACCCAGATGGAGCGTGCACTCGCACGCATTCAAACAAGCTCCTGACTCGGGTCAGCGTTTCGGCCCAGCGGTGACGGGTGCAGGTCTGACCAGGAGCTTGATGCTGAGCACGAGCACGAATGCCACGAATATGAGTGGAGCGACCTGGTCTAGCGCGGTGATCCCGAATGGACTCGCCAACGCCCGGATCACGCAGGCGGCGGCCGCTACGTAGGCGATCACGCGCAGCCACTTCGGCTCCGTCAGCGTCGCGGCCAAAACAAACAACGCGACCGAGATGAAGAGTGCCGTGTCGGCCAGGTCTTCGACGAAGGTCCAGGAATGCGCGGTCTCCGGTGACGGGTTCGTCGCCACGATGACCAGGGGCACCGCGTTGGTCGCCAGCTCGGTGACGACAAATGCCCAGAGCGCCGGCCGCAACCATCGGTTCGGCGGCAACGACAAGCCGAACGCGATGAAGGCGGCCAGCGCGACGACGCCAACGATCTGCTGCAGCACGATCAGCTCGCCGTGGGCGGTGTAGAACGCCGCGATCCGGTCACCGGTTTCAGCCGCTGTCGGCAGCGAGACCATTGCCGCGCTGACCAGGAGCAGAACGACGAAAGCGATCCCCCAAGCGCCTGCCGCACGTTGTGTTCCGATGAGGCGCCTCAATCCGTGAGTGCTCCTGCAGGGTGCTGTTCGCGCGCCAGGCTCAGGCCTACGGCGACGATGTCCGCCGCGCGCTGAAGGCGATCACGCTCCCGCTGTGCATAAGGCGCTCCATGGCGTCGCGCCGCGAGGGCCATGCGACCAATCTCATGGCCGCCCGCCCGCAACGGAATGACGAGCTCGGCTTCACCTGTCCACTCGCCGGCAGTG
>JBGPYE010000209.1:0-3823 GCA_041493095.1 Candidatus Dormibacteraceae bacterium | reverse complement strand
CTATGTCGGCGACTCGCTCGGACTTTCACGCCAGGCTGCCGCGACGGACGCCGACGTGATCGTGTTCTGCGGAGTCCACTTCATGGCGGAGACCGCCGCCATCCTGAGTCCGACCAAGCGCGTGCTCATTCCAGATCTGGCGGCAGGCTGCTCGCTGGCCGACACGATCAACGCGACGCAGCTTGCGGCCTGGAAGGCGGAGCATCCCGGTGCGGTCGTCGTGTCGTACGTGAACACCACGGCCGAGGTGAAGGCGCTGAGCGACTACTGCTGCACATCCGGGAATGCCGAGCGGGTGATCCGCGCAATCCCCGAAGACAAAGAGATCCTTTTCCTGCCCGACATGTTTCTCGGCACCTACCTCGAGAAGGTGACTGGGCGTGCCATGCACGTCTGGCCGGGCGAGTGTCACGTGCACGCCGGCATCCGGCCAGCTGACATCGACCGCGCCCGCAAGGAGCATGGCGACGCGGACCTGCTAGTCCACCCCGAGTGCGGTTGCGCCAGCCAGTGCATGTACTTCAAGGCGAACGGCGATATCGACGCCGACCGCACCCACATCCTTAGCACCGAAGGCATGGTCAAGCACGCCCAGCAGTACCCCACCCGCAGCTTCGTCGTCGCGACCGAGCTCGGCATCATGCACCGGCTGTCGAAGGAAGCTCCCCAGGGCCGCTTCTACGCCGCGAGCGAGCGCGCGATTTGCCGCTACATGAAGAAGATCACGCTCGAAAAGGTGCTGACCGCGCTGCGTAACGACGTGTTTGAAGTCACGGTCCCGCAGGACGTGGCGGACAGGGCGCGCCTCGCGATTCAAAGAATGGTCGAGCTGTGATCACCCCGCGAAATCTTCGATTCCGCGGGGACCGCGATCGTCGTTCTCCCTTGCAGACCGATTTGCTCGTGGTCGGCGACGGGCTCGCCGGTTCGGCTGCCGCGCTGGAGGCGGCCCGACTAGGCGCGTCGGTAGCGCTGGTCTCGGCGGCCCACGGCTCGTCCGATCGCGCGCAGGGCGGAATCGCCGCGGCGACCCTGCCAGAGGACTCGCCCCGACTTCACGCGCTGGACACGTTGGCCGCGGGCGGCGACCTCTGTGACCCGAGGGCGGTTGCCATGCTGACCTCCGCGGGACCCGGGACTGTGCGCTGGCTGGAGTCGCTCGGCGTTCGGTTCGACGGCGGCAGTGCACGCGAGGCCGCGCACTCTATCCCGCGGGTTCTTCATCTGGGCGGAGACCAGAGCGGCAGCACGCTGATGGGCTTCATGAGGACTGCAATTGAGCATGAGCCGAGGATCACGCCATATCGCGCGCGCTTCGATTCGCTGCTTGGTGACGGCTCATGCGCCGGCGCGGCGTTTTCCGGCGGCCTCACCATCTTCGCGGGCGCCACCGTGCTCGCGACCGGCGGTTACGCCGGCCTCTATGGCCGCACGACCAACAGCCGGATCAGCAACGGCAAGGGCATCCTAGAAGCTGCCCGCGCCGGGGCGCGCGTCGCCGACCTCGAGTTCGTCCAGTTTCACCCGACGGTCTTCGATGGCCCGGAGTCTTTCCTGATCACTGAAGCGCTGCGCGGCGCCGGGGCTGTCCTGGTCGATGAACACGGGGAGCGGTTTGTCGACGAGCTGCTGCCCCGCGACCAGGTCGCGAGAGCGGTGGCGGCTCATCGAGGTCGGGCGTTCCTCTCGGCCGTCCACCTCGACCCGAACGTCCTGCGCCGCAGCTTCCCCAACTTCATTCGCAACTGCCGCCGCGTGGGCATCGACCCGCTCCGCCAGCCAGTGCCGGTCGCGCCCGCCGCTCACTACACGATGGGCGGCATCGTGACCGACCTCGATGGGCGCGCTTCCGTGAAGGGCCTTTACGCCGCCGGTGAGTCCGCCCGTACAGGCGTGCACGGTTCCAACCGCCTCGCCAGCAACTCGCTGCTAGAGGCCGCCGCATTCGGCCGCCGCACCGCTGCAGCCGCGGTGGATGCGACACCTGCGCAGACGATCGGCCAGCGCCGATCGAGGGCATGGCGGCGGGGCGAGCTCACGGTCGCCGAGATCGGCTCGGTGCTCGACTCGGCCGCAGGAGTACTGAGGACCGGAGCGGTGCTGCAGGATGCGCTGACCACCCTGCGCTCAAGCGCGGTGTCGTCAGTCGCAGCCGACGCCGCCGAGATGGCATCGATGATCTGTGCCGCCGCGCTCGCGCGGCCGGGCAGCGTCGGCGCGCATCAGAGGCAAGACGAGCCGGCGGCTCTCGCCAGCTAGCGCTTCAGCCCGCGGTACGTCTCGACCTCGCCCGCGATGGCGATCACTGATGCGATGCCGAATAGCAGTGCTCCAACCACCAGGAGCGCTGCACCGAGGGGAAGGAAGCTAGCTGTCTCCGCCAGGCCAACGCACAGGACGCCAACCGCGAGCACGAGGGCCGCATAAATCCTGAATCCACGGGGGCTGGCGGCGAAACCTGGCGCGAGTTCGCCCAGCGGTTGCGATGTCACGCGGCGCATGACGAGGTCCGCCGCACCGAAGAGGTTGAGCAGCAGGACCAGGCCCGCCACAACCAGCACGACGCCGATCGTGAGCACCAATTCCACGTCCGGCATCTTCGCACTGTGAGGGCCCCTAGCATTGCAGCGTGCCCACCACGCAGGACCGAGTGCGGAATTTTTGCATCATCGCCCACATCGATCACGGCAAGTCCACGCTTGCGGATCGATTGCTTGAGTACACCGGCTCGATCAGCAAGCGCGACATGCAGGACCAGGTGCTCGATACCATGGACCTCGAGCGTGAGCGTGGAATCACGATCAAGCTGCAGGCCGTCCGCATGACCTACCCGGCGAAGGATGGCAAGAAGTACGAGCTCAACCTCATCGACACTCCTGGGCATGTCGACTTTGCCTACGAGGTTTCCCGGTCGCTCGCGGCTTGCGAAGGAGCCATCCTGGTGGTCGACGCGGCCCAGGGCATCGAAGCCCAGACTCTGGCGAACCTCTACCAGGCGGTCGAAGCCGGCCTGACGATCATCCCGGTCGTCAACAAGATCGACCTGGATGCCGCGCAGCCTGAAATGGTCGCCGAAGAGATCTCCGACGTGACCGGCATCCCGCGCGACCAGGTCATCTTCGCTTCGGCCAAGCGGGGCATCGGGACTGAAGACATCCTCGAGGCCGTCGTCGCGAGGGTGCCGCCTCCGCGCGGCGATCCCTCTAAGCCGCTGCGCGCGCTGATCTTCGACTCGCACTACGACATATATCGAGGGGTCATCACCTACGTGCGCGTCGTCGACGGGGAGATCATCCCGAAAACCAAGATCCGGATGATGAACACGGACAAGGTCCACGACGTGGACGAGGTTGGCTGGTTCGCGCCGCGCCCGGTTCCGGCTGAGAAGCTGACTGCGGGCGAGGTTGGTTACGTCATCGCTGCGATCAAGAACGTCGTCGACGCGCGCGTCGGCGACACAATCACCACCGCGGAGAACGGAGCGACCAAGCCGTTGCCTGGCTACCGGCAGGTTAAGCCGATGGTGTTCGCAGGCCTTTTTCCTTCCGACTCAGACCGGTTCTCGGACCTGAAGGAGGCTCTGGAAAAGCTTCAGCTCAACGACGCGGCGCTCTCTTACGAGCCCGAGAACTCGGCCGCCCTCGGGTTCGGATTCCGGTGCGGATTCCTCGGTCTCCTGCACCTGGAGATCGTGCAGGAGCGGCTGGAACGTGAGTTCGAGCTCGACCTCATCACGACCGCGCCGACCGTGGAGTACCAGGTGACGCTGAAGCGTGGGGGAGTGATCGCGGTTGACAACCCGGCGCTGCTGCCCGACCCGACG
>JBGPYE010000170.1:0-4701 GCA_041493095.1 Candidatus Dormibacteraceae bacterium | reverse complement strand
GGCCTGGACATCTCGCCGGTCATCACGCACCGCTTCCCTTACCACCAGTTCGAGGAAGCCTTCGCCGTCGCGCATTCGGGAAAGTGCGGCAAGGTCGTGCTGGACTGGGCATCAGCCTAGGAGGCAACTAGATGTTCGAGCGCATGCGGCCGCACCTCGTGTCACAGCTCGAAGAGATCCGCAACGCCGGGCTGGAGAAACAGGAACGCGTCCTGACGAGTCCGCAGGGATCGGTCGTCAGCGTTCTCGACCGCGAGGTGTTGAACCTCTGCGCCAACAACTACCTCGGGCTCGCCGACCATCCAGCGATCGTCGCGGCGGCGAAGGAAGCGCTGGACCGCTGGGGCTACGGCATGGCCTCGGTTCGGTTCATCTGCGGCACGCAGGAGATTCACAAAGAGCTCGAGGCGGAGCTCACGGATTTCCTAGGCACCGAAGACACGATCCTCCATCCGTCCTGCTTCGATGCCAACGGCGGCATCTTCGAAGCTCTGCTCGGCGAGCAGGACGCCGTCATCTCCGACGCACTGAACCACGCGAGCATCATCGACGGCATCCGGCTCTGCAAGGCCCAGCGGCTGCGCTATGCGAACCGCGACATGGATGACCTCGAGAGTCAGCTCAAGGACAGCGCCGGAGCGAGGTTTCGCCTGGTCGTCACCGACGGCGTTTTCTCCATGGATGGCTATCTCGCACCGCTGCCGGAGATCTGCGAGCTCGCCGAGCGTCACGACGCGCTGGTCATGGTCGACGATTCCCACGCCGTCGGGTTCATGGGCGCCAACGGCCGCGGCACGCATGAGCATCACGGCGTCATGGGCCGCATCGACGCCATCACCGGGACGCTGGGAAAGGCGCTAGGCGGCGCCAGCGGCGGGTACGTGTCCGGGCGCAAGGAGCTCGTCGCCATGCTGCGCCAGCGTTCCCGCCCGTACCTGTTCTCGAACTCGGTTCCACCCCCGATCGTGGCCGCCAGCCTCAAAGTCCTCGAGCTCATCCGGTCCGGGGGCGAGCTGCGACAGCGCCTGCGCGACAACACCGCTTTCTTCCGCAAGGAGATGACCGAGGCCGGTTTCGACATCCTGCCCGGCGAGCACCCGATCGTCCCGGTCATGGTGGGTGACGCGGCGCTGGCCGCCCGGATGGCGGAGCTCATGCTCGAGCGGGGAGTTTATGTGGTGGGGTTTTCGTTCCCTGTCGTGCCACAGGGCAAGGCGCGGATCAGGACCCAGGTGTCGGCGGCGCACTCGAAATCCGACCTCGAGCGGGCGGTCAAGGCCTTCATCGAGACCCGGGAAGCGGTGGCCCAGTAGGAGCGCGTAAGCGTAGCCTGTCGTCGGCTGTACAGCCGCCATGGCGAGGTCCCGGAGCGACACCACCGAACGCAGCCTGACGCCTGACACGGCTGCCGAAGCCGCTCAGGAGGCCGGGCTCGTCTACGCCTCCGACTTTGAACCTGGAATTCGTCGTGTCCGCAAAGGCAAGCGATTTGTCTACTTCGACCCACACGGTAAGCGTGTGACCGACCCGGACACGCTGGATCGGATTGCGAACCTGGCTGTCCCGCCCGCCTGGAAAGACGTGTGGATCTGCACGCGTCCCCGAGGCCACCTGCAGGCCACGGGCCGTGACGCCCGAGGGCGAAAGCAGAACCGCTACCACGCGCGGTGGCACAAGGTTCGCGACGCCGACAAGTTCGCGCGCCTGCTCGGCTTCGCGCGTGCCCTGCCTAGAATCCGCCGGCGCGTAACCCGTGACCTGGGCCAGCGCGGCCTGCCACGAGAGAAGGTTGTCGCGACCATCGTCAGGTTGCTCGAGATGACTTTCGCGCGGATCGGCAACGAGGAGTACGCGCGGGAGAACGGATCCTTCGGCCTGACGACCCTGCGCGACAGGCACGTGAAGATCAAGGGATCGACCGTGCGTTTCCTGTTCAAGGGCAAGAGCGGAAGTGAGGTCGAGGTCGGTATCACCAATCGTCGCGTCGCCGGCGTCGTGAAGCGCTGTGAAGAGCTGCCTGGTCAGATGCTGTTCCAGTACATCGATCCTGCAGGCGATCGCCGCACCGTCAGTTCGGACGACGTCAATCAGTACCTGCGCGAAACAAGCGGCCAGGATTACACAGCCAAGGACTTCCGCACATGGGGCGCCACAGTCCTCGCAGCGTCGGCGCTGCGCGAAGTTGTCAGTTTCGAATCCGACACGGAAGCCAAGCACAACGTGGTGGCAGCCATTGACAGCGTCGCGCGCAGGCTGGGACACACACGAGCCGTGTGTCGCAAGTCGTACGTCCACCCGGCTGTGATCGACAACTACATGGACGGATCCCTCGAGAGCGTGTTGAAAGTGGTGGAAGGCCGGACACATCGCAACCTCAAAGCTGAAGAAGCAGCAGTCATCGCCCTGCTGAAACGGAACGTCGCTCGACGCTAGCTCCCTTGCCTAGTCGACTCTGACTTCGGTTCCGTCCTGCGCCCAGCGCGTGTGGAAGGCGCCATCTCGGTCCGTACGGTGGTATCCGTGCGCGCCGAAATAATCCCGCAGGCCCTGGATGAGGTTCGCTGGCCCTCGCGCTCGCCGGTATCCGTCGTAATAGGCGAGGGATGAAGCAAAAGCGGGTATCGGCACTCCCTGATCGATCGCGTGTTTGACCACCGAGCGCCATGACTGCTGCGCAGACGCGAGTGCCTGTTGAAAAAACGGCGCGAGCATGAGGTTCGGCAGGTCGGGCGACTCGGCGTATGCGTCTTTGATCCGGTCGAGGAACTGAGCCCGGATGATGCAGCCGCCGCGCCAGATCGTCGCGAGCGCGCCGAGGTCGAGGTCCCAGCCGAACTCTCTGGAGCCGGCGCGGAGGTGCTCGAAGCCTTGCGCGTAGGCGACGATCTTCGAGGCGTAGAGCGCTTCGCGGACATCGTCGACGAGGTTGGGGGTTGAGCCGGCCGAGGGAGCGGGTCCGGCCAGAACGGCAGATGCCTCGACCCGATCCGATTTCTGGCTCGACAGCATGCGGGCGAAGACCGCTTCGGTGATCCCCGTCAGTGGAATGCCGAGCTCCAGCGCCGACTCGCTGGTCCAGCGGCCGGTGCCTTTCTGCTCCGCCTTGTCCTCGATCACGTCTACAAGGGCCGCGCTCCCATCCTGCTTGGCGAGCACGTTGGCCGTGATCTCGATCAGGTAGGACTGCAGCTCTCCCTGGTTCCACTCTCGAAACACCGCGGCAAGGTCGGACGGGCTCATGCGGAGCGCCTGGCGCAGGAAGTCGTAGGTCTCGGCGATGAGCTGGATGTCCGCGTACTCGATTCCGTTGTGGACCATCTTCACGAAGTGGCCGGCGCCGTCAGGTCCGATGTACGTGCAGCAGGGAACCCCGTCTACCTTGGCCGAGATCGCCGTCAACATCTCGGCCACGCGTTGGTACGACTCGCGCGTCCCGCCCGGCATGATGCTCGGCCCCAGCAGCGCACCCTCTTCCCCACCTGACACGCCCGCCCCGATAAATCCCAGCCCGGCCTTTTCCGCCGCCGCGGCGCGACGGCGCGTGTCGTGAAACAGGGAGTTGCCGCCGTCGATGATCGTGTCACCAGGCCCCAGCACGGCGGAGAGCGAATCGATGGCCTCGTCGACCGCCGGCCCGGCCTTGACCATCAGCAGGATGGCGCGGGGTGGCTCGAGGATCCGGACGAGCTCTTCGAGCGAGCCGGCGGGCCGAAACTCGCCTTCACCCGAGTGCGCCGCCATGAAATCGTCGGTGCGCCGGCGCGTCCGGTTGTACACGGCGACCCGTACCCCATGCGACGCAAGGTTGCGCGCGAGGTTCTCCCCCATCGTCGCCAGGCCGACCACCCCGATCTCGTGTTCAGGCACCATCACACCTTATCTAAGGGAGCCGGCCGGGATGGTGGGGCTCTACGGGCGACACGCCCCTCCGAACTGAGGGGGGCCTGGCCCCATCCATTGCACGGCGACGTTCGCGAGAGGCCATGCCACGCTGGCTGCGGATAACGAATTGAGCGCAGCACAACAGCCGACGCGGAGCGAAGCCCCCGACAAGAAGGTCTTCCTGTGGGTGGCGGCCGCCACCGCCCTTTTGGTGATCGGCTTCATCGCCTGGCTGCATTTCCGTTTTGGCGGAGACCAGGTCACAATCGCCGTGGACGACATCGGCGAGGCGGTCGCCGCGTTCGCCGCCGCCCTGTGCTGCGTCCTGGCGGCTCGAAGGTACAAGGGCCGCCAGCGGCTCGGCTGGGCACTACTCTCAGCCTCCGCTGCCACCTGGGGCGTCGGCGAAGTGGTGTGGTCTGTGTACGAGGTCGGACTCGGGATCGATGTTCCGTACCCATCGGCTGCCGACGTGGGCTTCCTCGGCGCGATTCCCCTGACCGTAGCCGGGATCCTCTGCTTCTTCTCGACCGCACGGGGTACGTCGACCCGGCTGCGCCTGTGGCTCGACGCGGCGATCGTCTTCCTCGCGCTTTTCTTCGTGGCGTGGACCCTGGGCCTGCGAACGGTTTACCTGGACCCGGACCACTCGTTTTTGGAGAAGGTCATCGACCTCGCCTACCCGATCGGCGACATCATCATCGGCACCATCCTCTTGCTCGCCATCCGTCGCGCCAGGGTTGAGCTTCACGGCAGGCTGCTGCTCCTGCTCGGTGGCCTTGCGGCCATCTCGATCGCCGACAGCGCCTTCGCTTACCT
>JBGPYE010000250.1:0-3016 GCA_041493095.1 Candidatus Dormibacteraceae bacterium | reverse complement strand
GGTAAAACGCCCCGCGCCGCGCGGCTCATCCACGAGCGCGGTTCCGCTCATCCACGGCCGCAACGCGGTGCTCGAGGCGGCGCGGGCGGGCCGCGTGGTCAAGGTCTACCAGGCCTCGGGGCTCGGGCATGATCCTCGGCTTGACGAGCTGGCACGCCTGGCCAGGATCGAGGTCGTGGCGACCGAGAGGCTTGACGTGATCGCTCCCGGCGTGCACCAGGGCGTCGCCGCCGAGCTCAAGCCTCGCCGAGAGTGGACGTTGAAGGATCTGCTCGCGACCAATCCTTCCTTGCTTGTCGCGCTCGACTCGATCATGGACCCGCAAAACCTCGGAGCGATCCTTAGGAGCGCGGAGGTGGCCGGCGCCGAGGGCGCGATCATCCCCGAGCATCGAAGCGCGCCGCTCTCACCCGCCGCGGTGAAGGCCAGCTCGGGCGCGAGCGAGCTGCTGCGCATCTCGCGGGTCTCGGGGCTGCCTTCTGCGATACCCGAGATCAAACGGTCGGGCATCTGGTGCGTGGCGCTCGACCCGCGCGGCGAGATGCAGGCGTGGGAGTTTGACTTCACTCAGCGCGTCTGCGTGGTGGTCGGGAGCGAAGGGGAAGGCGTGCACCGGTTGGTCAAGGAGCGCTGCGATGCACGCGTTCGCCTGCCGGTCAAGGGCCACATCGCGAGTCTCAACGCGTCGGCCGCTGCGGCCGCGCTCCTGTACGAGGTCACGAGACAGCGAGCCGCCAATGTCTGATCCAACGGTCGAGCTCGAGCGCGCCGCCGCGGACATTCCGCTGACGCGCTCAGCACGCGAAATCCTCGAACGCGCCGCCGCGATGGCGAAGGAGCGCGGGACCGTCGCCACCCCCATCGACGTTCTCCGGGCGACGCTCGCAAGCCGCGGTTCGCTGGCCGACGAGGCCGTCCGCGCGGCAGGGGTCGACCCGGCGAGCCTCCTCGCGCAGGTTTCAGCCGCCGACGGCGCCGAGGCGCAGGCGATCCCGCTCCGCCAGCTCCTGGTCAACGCGAATCGCGAGGCCCAGGTGCTCGGCCACTATCACGTCGACTCGATCCACCTGCTGATCGCCATGCTCTACAGCGATTCGCAGGCGACAGCCGCCGTGCTCCAGAAGGCGGGCCTGACGCTTTACGACGTGCGTCAACAGCTTCAGACCGGGACCAAGGATTTCCTGCCCGGCGAATCGGACAGGCAGCAGAGCAGCCGGTCGCAGCCATCACAGCGTGGGAGGACTGAGGGCACCCGGGCCCCGGCCGGCCCTCGGCCCGACGCAGCCTTGCGGCGCAAGCCGTGGCCTTCCTTGCGAGGTGTCCTCCACGTCAGCCCTGTGTTCCTCGGCCTGGTGGCGACCACCGCCCTGTCAGGAGCGCTGCTCTGGTTTGGGATCCTGCCGGCATATGTCGGGGCGCTGACGATCGTCTTCGTCACCGCCGGCTGGATCACCTCGGTCTGCATCCATGAGTTCGGCCACGCCCTGGTCGCCTACCTCGGCGGCGATCGCAGCGTGCGCGCGTCCGGCTACCTCGACCTGAACCCTCTGCGCTACTCGAACGTGCTGCTCAGCCTCGTCATGCCCGTGCTGTTCCTGCTGCTCGGCGGGATCGGGTTGCCGGGCGGGGCGGTTTACATAGACCGCGGCGCGCTGCGCAGCCGCGAGTGGGATTCGGCGGTGTCAGTCGCCGGTCCGGTCGGCACGTTGCTGTGCGGCCTTCTCGTCGCGCTTCCGTTCATTGTCCCCGGCCATGCTGCCTGGGTCACGCACACCAACGCCGGCTTTTTCGCTGCGCTTGCATTCCTGGGGTTCATCGAGGCCATCGCGCTGGTCCTGAACCTGCTGCCGGTGCCGGGGCTCGACGGCTTCGGCATCATCAGGCCATGGCTGCCCTATTCACTGCAGGGCCTGGCGAATCAATACGGTCAACTGGGCATCCTCGCGGTGTTCGCCGCGCTGTTCCTGGTTGCGCCCATCAGCCAGGTCTTCTTCGGGTTCGTGCAGTCGATCACCAGCACTGTGGGCATCGACCAAAACCTGATCGCTCTTGGCTATTTCTACATGCATCGACCATTGGGATAGTGGAACGGGTCATCGTCGACGGCTACAACGTGATCCATGCCTGGCCACAGCTCAAGCGGCTGCTCACCGAGGCGTCGCTCGAAGCCGCCCGCGATAAGTTGATCGAGCGCCTGTCTGTTTTCGGCATGGTGGTCGGGGCCGACGTGACAGTGGTCTTCGACGCTCACCATTCCGCTGCGCGGAACAACTCGCAGGAGACGGTTGAGGGGGTGAAGGTCCTTTTCACGCGCAAAGGTCATTCAGCCGACCACGCCATCGAGCGCATGGCCTATGACGCATCGCAAGCCGGTGACGTGATCACCGTCGCGACCTCGGATCGATTTCAGCGAGACCTCGTGCGCGGAATGGGTGGGGCCGTCATCAGCGCCCAGGAGCTGGAGCGTCGTGTGATCGACGCCGAAGCTGATCTCGGCCGCCGGGTGCAGCGTTACTCGTGAACCGCAGCGACCGGCCAGACCGCATCTCGGGGCTCAGGACGCCGATACGTGCGTCAGGGGGCCCGGCCCGTCGTCGTCACGCATGCAAGATGCGCTCCTCCTAGTGCCACCCCTTCCTTCGTCTCGGCGCCCTGACCGGCGACCTAGCGGTCGCCTGCCCCGAGCTGCGGCCCGTCCGGCCACCGCGGTTCACCAGTGAGACTTAGCCAGGTCCGCAGGACACGCATCGTCTGCACCATCGGTCCGTCGAGCTCGTCGCCGGCGACGCTCCGCACGATGATCTCCGCCGGCATGGACGTGGCTCGCATGAACTTCTCGCACGGCGACCATGAAACGCACCGGCAGGTTGCAGCCAACGTGCGCGAGGCCGCCGAAGCGACCGGCCGTCCGGTGGCGCTGCTGGGCGACCTGCAGGGTCCGAAAATTCGCACTGGGGCGCTCGAGTCCGCGTTTCAGCGCCTGGTGAGGGGGCGCACCGTGGTCCTGACGGCTGAG
>JBGPYE010000011.1:0-14119 GCA_041493095.1 Candidatus Dormibacteraceae bacterium | reverse complement strand
GGTTCGCGCGGCCTCGCTGACGATCTGGTCGAACGCCGGGTGTATGAAGTCAGCGAACTGGATCTCGGCGATCGGGATCATGCCGTTGAGGGCGGCGCCAATCGCGACGCCGACGATGGCCGACTCGGCCAGCGGCGTGTCGAGCACCCGGGCCTCGCCAAAGCGGGCGTAGAGGCCGTCAGTCGCCCCGAACACTCCGCCCTTGCGGCCGACGTCCTCGCCTAGGACCAGCACCCGCTCGTCGCGCTCCATCTCCTCGCCGATGGCCGCGCGCACCGCCTCGATCATCCTCATCTCAGCCATCGGACACATTGTCCAGCGCCGGGGCAGTTTATGGTGATTAGGCCATCCGCTCGGAGGGTTAGACTGCGCGAGGGACGAAGGGGACGAAAGCGTCCATTTAGTTCTTTGGAGGTAACACCGGATTTCGTTCTCGGCCGACGTCAAGAACGAGATGGCCGGGCTATTGCCGGCGCGGCCCTGCTGTCAGCTGAGCGAGCTGCTCGGTATCTATTTCGGCTCGCGCGCGAGGCTGATCAAGCGGCCTGGCAATGCCGGCCAGGCGGCCTACTTCTCGCTCCTGCGCAATGCGGTGGCGCGAAAGGTCGTGAGGCTCAGCCGCGCCGTCGACCACATGGAGGCCAAGTACCAGGCCGTGAAGACGCGCAAGCGCATGTCGTTTTTCATCGAGCTTGCGCTGCCACCAGGTCTCGCCCCGGCCTTCACGCAATCCGCCGCCAGCGCGGTGCCGGAGGCCGCGTGTGATCGAAAGGCGATGCTGCGCGGACTCTTCCTCGGCTGTGGCTCAGTCAACGCTCCGAGCTCGCGCTACCACCTCGAGTTCGTCGCTCCGACGAGCTCATGGGCGACGGCGATCTCAACTGTGGCCGAATCGGTGGGCGCGAAGGCCGGCGTCATGGAGCGCAGCGGTCAGCACGTCGTCTATTTCAAGGAGGGCGACGCCATCGTCCGGCTTCTGTCGCTCATGGGCGCCAGCCGCGCGGTGATGGAGTTCGAAAGCGTGCGGGTGGTCCGCGAGGTCAGCGGAGAGGTCAACCGGCGCCTCAACTTCGAAACCGCCAACATCGGAAAGACGATCGGCTCCGGGCTGCGCCAGGCGGCTGCGATCGAGCGATTGGAGGCGGCCGGTAGGCTCGAGGGGCTCCCGCCAGCCCTTCGCGAGATGGCTCGCTGGCGCCGCGCGAACCCGCAGCTCAACCTTGGCGAGCTTGCCGTGCGGATGAAGCTTTCGAAGTCCGCCGTCAACCACCGGCTGCGACGGCTCCAGGAGTTGGCCGAGGCCAATGGCGGGCTCGACTCGCCAAAAGGAGCCCGTCGCTCCGCCTAACATTACGGTCGGTCCATCTCTCGGGCTTTTCCGCGGTCCTTACCTCCGGGGTTTTCGCCCGCCACGAACAGGAGCTCACCTAAATGACCATCAAGGTCGGTATCAACGGTTTCGGAAGAATCGGCCGGAATATCTATCGGGCTGCGTACGAGCTCAAGCCCGACTTCGAGATCGTCGCCGTCAACGACATCGGCGATTCAAAGACGTTCGCCCACCTCTTGAAGCACGACACGGCTTTGGGCACGTTCGCTGCGGCTGTTGCGGCGGAAGTCGACGTGATCAAAGTCGATGGCCGTCCAGTCAAGTTCCTGAGCCACAAGGACCCGGCGGAGCTTCCGTGGAAAGACCTTGGAGTCGACGTGGTCATTGAGTCGACCGGACTCTTCACGGATGCGACCAAAGCGCGCGTGCACATCGACAAGGGCGGCGCCAAGAAGGTGATCATCTCGGCGCCCGCGACCAACCAGGACTACACCGTGGTGATGGGCGTCAACCACCAGGGTCTCGACCCGAAGAAGCACAACGTGATTTCCAACGCGAGCTGCACCACCAACTGCTTTGTGCCGCTGGCCAAGGTGCTGCACGACTCGTTTGGGATCGAGCGCGGGATGATGACCACGATCCACGCCTACACGGCGGACCAGAAGCTGCAGGACCTCCCGCACAAGGACCTGCGCCGCGCGCGCGCCGCCGCCGACAACATCATCCCCACGTCCACCGGCGCGAACCGGGCCGTGGCCGAGGTGCTGCCAGAGCTGGCCGGCAAGTTCCAGGGCATGGCTTTCCGCGTGCCGATCCTCGATGTGTCAGTCGTCGACCTCACCGTCGAGCTCTCGAAGACGACGACAGCGCAGGACATCAACGCTGCGTTCGACGAGGCCGCAGGTGGCGAGCTTCGTGGCATTCTCGCCGTGAGCCACGAGGAGCTCGTGTCCTCCGATTTCATGCACAACCCCCATTCGTCCATCGTGGATGCACCGCTGACGCTCATGCTCGGCGGCGAATGGGCCAAGGTGGTGAGCTGGTACGACAACGAGTGGGGCTTCAGCTGCCGCATGGTCGACCTCATCGCCTACATGGCAGACCAACTCTGAAAGCCTCGATCACCTCCGTTGACGTCGCCGGCAAGCGGGTCCTCGTGCGCGAGGACCTCAACGTGCCCATGTCCAAAGGCCACATCACCGACGACGCGCGCATCCGCGCGGCCATTCCGACTCTCCAGCACCTCGCGCAGCGGGGCGCGATCGTGATCGTGATGTCGCATCTTGGGCGGCCGAAGGGCGTGGAGCCGGAGCTGTCGCTGCGGCCGGTCGGCATGCACCTCGCAAAGCTCCTCGACCAGGAGGTGCACTTTGCCGAGGACTGCGCCGGCGAGCCGGCTCGGACCGCGGTCGGCAAGCTGCAGAACGGCCAGGTGCTTCTACTCGAGAACGTGCGATTTCATCCCGAAGAGGAGGCCAACGATCCAGACTTCGCTCACCGGTTGGCTTCATTGGGCGAGCTTTACGTGAACGACGCGTTCGCCGCATCCCATCGCGCGCACGCTTCGGTGGTGGGAGTCGCCGCCTATCTACCGGCATTCGCCGGAGAGCTGATGGAGGCGGAGCTCACCGCCCTGCACCAGGCGCTGGACAATCCGCGACACCCGATGCTTGCCGTCGTCGGCGGCGCCAAGGTCTCGACCAAGGTGGGCGTGCTCATGAACCTGATCAAGAAGGTGGACGCATTGATCGTCGGCGGCGCAATGGCCAACACTTTCTTCAAGGCGCGTGGCTTTCCGACAGGCAGCAGCCTTGTCGAGGACAGTGCGCTCGATGTGGCCCGCGAGGTCGCGGAAGCATCCGGGCGCAAGCTCTTGCTTCCGGTCGATCTTGTCTGCGCGCGCCGGATGGAGGCCGGCCAGCCGTTGCGAATCATGAATGCAGATGCTGTGGAGCCTGGCTGGATGGCGCTCGATATAGGACCGAAGTCGGTCGCCCTGTTCAGCACGCGCATCCACGGCGCCGGTGCGGTCGTGTGGAACGGCCCCATGGGTGTAGCGGAGATCCCTGACTTCAGCGGCGGGACCAAGGCGATCGGTGAGGCCATCGCGACCTGCGGCGGTTATACGCTGGTTGGCGGGGGAGACACCGTCGCGGCGATCGATTCGCTCGGCCTGTCCGGGCGCTTCTCACACGTCTCGACAGGCGGCGGGGCCACCCTGGAATACCTCGAAGGCAAGACGCTGCCGGGCATCGCGATCCTCAAGGAGGCGTGAGTCGTGGCGAGCCGGGTGGCGCCGATGCCGATCGTGGCGGCCAACTGGAAGATGAATCCAGGCAGCGCCGACGAAGCGCTCGACCTGGTGCGGGGCATCCTGTCGGTCGCTAGGGGTCATGCCGACCGGGTGGACGTCGTCATTTGTCCGCCATTCCCCTGGCTGCTCCCGGTGTCCGAGGTGCTCGCCGAGTCGGGCGTCAAGCTCGGCGCGCAGGACTGCTTCTGGGAGCTCTCGGGCGCCTATACCGGCGAGGTGTCGCCACCAATGTTGAAAGGCTGGTGCGACTGGGTCATCGTCGGCCACTCGGAGCGGCGCATCTACCTCGCTGAGACCGACGAGATGGTGGCCAAGAAGACAGCAGCGGCCCTGGGTAGCGAGCTGAACGTGATCATGTGCGTCGGCGAGCTGAGCGAGCATTACGACGCCGGCACGTCCGATCAGGTCGTCACCGCCCAGGTCAAAGCCGGCCTGGCGAACTGTTCGGCCGACGACTCCGCCCGGCTCGTGATCGCATACGAGCCGGTGTGGGCGATTGGCAGCGGCAAGAGCGCCGACCCTGAGCACGCCTACAAGACGATGAGACTCATCCGCAAGGTGGTCGGCGAAATGATCGGGGCCGGGGCGGCGAAGAAGGTGCGCATCCTGTACGGCGGCAGCGTCAACTCCTCCAACGTTGAGTCGTACGTCGAGCTGCCGCTGTGCGATGGCTGTCTGGTTGGCGGCGCGAGCCTGGACGCGGCGGAGTTCGCTCATATAGTCAAGGTGACCGCAGAGGTTTACGGCCATAGATAAGCCGGGGACTCTCATCCTGCTGAGGCACGGGCAGAGCAGCTGGAACCTAGAGAACCTGTTCACCGGCTGGCACGACGTTCCGCTCAGCGAGCTTGGAGTCACCGAGGCGATTGACGCCGGTCGGCTGATCAAGGAAGCCGGGCTTGGACCCGACGTGGTGCACACGTCGGTGCTAGTGCGAGCGATCGAGACGGCGGACCTCGCGCTGGCAGAGCTCGAGCGAACGTGGATCCCGGTGCGGCGCAGCTGGCGATTGAACGAGCGCCACTATGGCGCGCTGCAGGGCTTGAACAAGGCTCAAACAGCGGAACGTTTTGGGCCGGACAAGGTGAAGGTGTGGCGGCGGAGCTACGACATCAGGCCGCCGGACCTGGAGCCTTCGGACGAACGCCACCAATCGCACGACCCGCGGTATGCGTCACTGCCACCCGAGCTGCTGCCGAGCGCCGAGTGCCTGAAGGACGTGGTCGATCGGATGCTTCCCTATTGGTACGACGCCATCGTCCCGGACCTGCTTCAGCATTCTTGCGTGCTGGTCTCAGCTCACGGCAACAGCCTGAGGGCCCTGGTCAAGCACCTCGACGGCCTGTCCGAGGAGCAGGTAGTTGAGCTGAACATCCCGACGGGGGTTCCGCGGGTGTATGAGCTGAAACCGGACTTCAAGCCGGCGTCGTGGCGCTACCTCGGCGACCCAGACGAAATCGAGGAGCGCGCAGCCGCGGTCCGGGCCCAGGCGTCGAGGTCGGAACACCCAACCTCTTAGACTGATTCTTAAGCAAGTACAAGTTCAAAAAACACGGAGGGTTTCCCTATGGCTTTCGAGCTTCCGCCGCTTCCCTACGCGTTCGATGCGCTCGAGCCGCACATCGACGCCAAGACCATGGAGATCCACCACGACAAGCACCACGCGGCCTATGTGACCAACGCCAACGCGGCGCTCGAGAAGCACCCGGAGTGGGGGTCGAGGTCGGTCGAGGACCTGCTTTGGAGCATCGCCGAGGTGCCCGAGGACATCAGGACGGCCATCCGGAACCACGCGGGCGGCCACTCGAACCACTCGATCTTCTGGACCATCATGGGTCCTGGCGGCGGCGGCAACCCGTCCGGCCGCGTCGCTGACGGAATCAAGAACACGTTCGGCAGCTATGACGCGTTCAAGGAGCAGGTTCAGAAAGCCGCGATGGGCCAGTTCGGCAGCGGTTGGGCCTGGCTTGTCGTCGATAAGACCGGCAAGCTGTCCATCAAGGCTTATCCCAACCAGGACAGCCCATACATGGAGGGTCTGACCCCCATCCTGGGCGTCGACGTGTGGGAGCACGCTTATTACCTGAAGTACCAGAACAAGCGGGCCGACTACGTCGCCGCCTGGTTCAACACCCTCAACTGGGACACGATCGAATCGCGATTCTCATCGGTCTGGAGCTAGGTCGCGTGGCGAAGGTCCAGCAGGCGCTCATCATCACGGAGGCCATCCTCTCGGTCTTTCTAATGGCCGGCGTGCTGATCCAAACGCCCAAGGCATCGGGCCTTGGGGGGACCATCGGAGGCGGCGACGGCGGAACCGGCGGCGGGTATCGTACCCGCCGGGGGCTCGAGCGCCAGATCTACTGGACCACCTGGGTGCTGGTCGGCGCCTTCCTGATCTGCTCGCTCGCGCTCATCTGGATGAGAACGCATCTCACGTAGGCGGTTGGCGACCGGCGCCGCCGCGCTGGTGCTGGTGCTGATCGGGTGCCAGCCGGTCGCGACAGTGCCCAAGCCCGCTCGCGGCGGCACGGCCGTCGAAGCGCTGGTGGGTGGCGCCACTGTGCTGAACCCGCTCTTCGAAACCGTCGACAGCACCCGCGACGTCGACAGCGTCATCTACCAGGGCCTCACCACGGTAGACGCCCAGCAAAACATCGTCGGAGTGCTGGCCAGCGACTGGACTGTTTCGAAGGATCACCTCACCTACACCTTCAACATCCGAACGGGGGTCAAGTGGGCGGACGGTCAACCGTTCACCGCCGACGATGTGCTGTTCACGTATCACGTGCTTCAGGACCTGGAGTACACGCAGCCTGGAGCTGAGTTCTGGCGGCAGGTTGGCATCGCGCCGGGCGGTCCCGATCAGGTCGTCTTCACCTTGCGCGCCCCGAGCGCTTCCTTTCCGCTGGCGCTCAGGATGGGGATCATCGCCAAGCACGTTTTCAGTGGCTTGGCGCCGGCCCAGATCGCAGCAAGCCCTTTCAGCGGGATCCGGGCGTTTGGCACCGGACCGTTCAAAGTCGCCGCGATAAGCCAGCTCGCGATCAACCTGGACCGCAATCCGTTCGCCGATCCCCAGCCGTACCTCGACCACCTTGTGCTGCGCACCTACCCTGCCAGCGATCCGCAGTCGGCGATCCGTGCCGTCGGCCAGGGCGTGGCCGACCTCGTGGGCGGACTCCAGCCACTTGAGGTCGAGGCCTTGCAGGGTCGCACCGACGTGTCGGTGCTCGATTCCAGGCTGTTCAACGTGTCGTTCGTGAGCTTCAACGCTGACGGTGCCGGCAAGGACTTCTTCAGCGATCCCAAGGTCAGGCTCGCGCTGGTCCAGGCTGTCGATCGCCAGCGCATCGTGACCGAGGTCCTGTCGGGACGAGCCGACCCTGATCCGGGCCCGATCCCGGTGGGAGCCTGGGCATACTCCGCGGCCGCCGCGGCGCTTCATCCGTTCGCCCAGCTGGCTGCAGCCTCCGCCCTGGAGAAAGCGGGGTGGGTGACGCAAACGGGGGCGAAGCTGCGGATCAAGAACACGGTCCAGTTCAAAGTCGAGCTGGTCGCGCCAGACTCCTACCCCAACCGGCAGGTGGCCGATGCAATCGCGCGACAGCTCCTGGACGTGGGTGTGGAGGTCCATGTCAACGCTGTGCCCGCTTCCCAGCTGGTGCAGAAATACCTTCTCACCCGGAACTATCAGATGGCGCTCGCGTCCTTTGACGTGGGCCCTGACCCCGACCAGTACTCCCTGTGGCACTCGGGCGCCGACTCAGGCAGCTTGAACTTCGCCTATGCACGGGGTTGGGGACTGATCGACAGCGACCTCGAAAATGGGCGCGCCTCAGTCGACCCCCAAGCGCGCCTTGCGGCATACATCGACTTCCAGATGCTGATGGCCGACGCCGCGCCCGCGATCTTCCTGTACTCGGCGCGCTACGACTACGCGGTGTCGCAGCGCGTTCACGGTGTAAGGATGAACAAGGTCATCGAGCCGGCCGATCGCTTCCAGTACGTCACGCAGTGGTACGTCAACACGAGCGGCTAGCGACAATTCATCTGTGGACCTTCGGCTTAAAGACCGGCGCGCCCTCGTCACCGCGGCGAGCAGAGGCCTGGGGCGTGCGTGTGCGGAAGCGCTGGCGGCAGAAGGCGCGAAGGTCTTCATCTCGTCTCGTGACGCGGCCGCGATCGAGTCCGCAGGCAAAGCGATCAAGGCCGCGGGGTGGGCGGCGGCCGACGTCTCGAAGCCGGGTGAGCCCGAAGGCCTGGTCGAGCAAGCGCGGGCGAAGCTAGGCGGTCTCGACATCCTGGTCGTGAACGCCGGCGGCCCCCCGCCGGGCACCTTCCAGTCCACACCGCTCGAGAGCTGGGAGTCGGCGTTTCACCTTACGTTGATGAGCGCCGTGCGCCTGGTGAAGGCGGCGATACCCGACCTCAAGCAATCGGGCCAGGGTCGGATCATCTTCATCACGTCGATCTCGGTCCGCCAGCCGATCGCCAACCTCATCCTTTCGAACTCGCTTCGCGCCGGCGTGACGGGTCTGTCCAAGACTTTGTCCCGCGAGCTGGCGCCCGACGGGGTCACCGCCAACTGCCTGGCTCCGGACGCCATACTCACCGACCGCATTCGGCACCTCGCTGCCGCCGCCGGCGGCGACGTAGACGAGCAGCTTAAGCAGATGGCGGCCAGGTCGCCGATGGGGCGCTTCGGCGATCCCGCGGAGTTCGGCGCGACGTGCGCATTCCTGTGCTCGAAGCAGGCGGGCTACATCACGGGGCAGACGCTGGGCGTCGACGGCGGTTCGCTCCTCGGCGTCCACTAAGAGGCGCGGTCCGGGCCCGGCCGAGCCTCTACGATTCAGAAAATGACCGCAATCCGTTTCGCAGAGCGAATGTCGCGGCTTGGCACCGAAGGCGCGTTCGAGGTGCTCGCGAAGGCAAGACGGCTCGAGGCCCAGGGCAAGAAGGTCGTGCACCTCGAGATCGGCGAGCCCGACTTCGCGACGCCGGACAACATCATCGAGGCCGGCATCTCCGCGATGCAGCACGGCTACACGCACTACACGCCCGCAAGCGGAATCTTCGAGGCCCGTGAGGCCGTGGCCGGGTTCGTCAGTCGCACGCTCAAGATCGAGGTCGACCCGACAGAGGTCGTCCTGATGCCCGGCTCGAAAAACGTCCTTCTGTTCACCCTGCTCGCGTGCATCGAGCCCGGTGACGAGGTCATCGTCCCCGACCCTGGCTATCCGGCTTACGCGTCTCAGGTCAACTTCATCGGCGCCGTAGCGAAGCCGGTGCCGCTGCGCGAAGAGAGCGGTTTCCGGATGGACCTCGACGAGCTGGCCTCGCTGGTCACATCCAAGACGAGGATGCTCATCGTCAACACACCGCAGAACCCGACGGGCGGCGTGCTCACGGAAGAGGACATCAAGTTCGTGTGCGATCTCGCGCACAAACACGACCTGCTGCTCGTCTCAGACGAGATCTACAGCCAGCTCGTCTACGGCTTCCACCATTTGTCGCCGCTGTCGCATCCGGGGATGCGCGAGCGCACGGTGCTCATGGACGGCCTGTCGAAGGCGTATGCGATGACCGGATGGAGGTTGGGCTACGCGGTGGCTCCCAAAGCTCTCGCCGCCAAGCTGGACACGCTGATGATCAACTCATCGTCTTGCGCGGCTGCGTTCACCCAGATGGCGGCGATCGAAGCGCTGAGCGCACCCGAGTCGGAGCACGCAGTGGCGCGCATGGTGAAGGTGTTCGAGCATCGGCGGAACCTGGTGGTGGATGGGCTGAACGCGATTCCAGGGATGCGGTGCGCGCGCCCGCAGGGAGCGTTCTACGCATTCCCGAACATCGAGGGCACGGGGTTCGACGAGCATGAGCTGGCGGACCGCCTGCTGAGTGAGGCGGGCGTGGCGGTGCTGCCGGGGACGGCGTTCGGGCACGCCGGCAAGGGGTTCATCCGCCTCGCCTACACGCAGTCGGAAGACGAGCTCAAGTTGGGACTGGACCGGATCGGGGAGTTCATAGCCGCCAACCCGAAGTAAGGTGCACACCGAGCCGCTTGTGGACCGCCGACGGCGGGCAACCGCGCTGATCACCCTGGCTGCGATCTCGATCGCGGCGGCTGGTTTCGCCTTCTTGTATTCAGCCCAGTCGTCGAAACCGGGGCCGGCTGCAGCGTCCGACAACCCGCTGCTGGTCACACGCGATTTCGTGACCTACAGCTTCACATCGCCAACCGAGGGATGGGCGATGGATCTGGCGTCAGGCACCGCACTTACCGCCAGCCGCCTCACCATATTTCGAACCGTCGATCGCGGCAGGCGCTGGGAGAAGCAACTCTCGCTGAGCGACCAATTCTTCGGCTACGGCGCGCTTCCACTCCAAGCGGTTGACCCGGCTTACTGCTTCATGTTGCTTCGGGGACCGACTACCGAGCTGCTGTTTCGCACGGCTGACAGCGGCGCGCACTGGGATCAGGTCGCCGTCCCCAACCGCAATGTGGTGGTGGTCGACTTCATCGACAGGGACTATGGCTGGCTGCTGACATCGGGGAACGATCTTTACGTGAGCCGAGACGCGGGTTCAAGCTGGCAACCTCGTCCGGCCCCGCCGGCCGACGCGTCTCAACTCCGTCTCCGCCGCCCGACTGAAGCCTGGATGACCGGCTTTGACTCTGGCCCTCCACACGTCTATAGCTCCGGCGATATCGGGGAGAGCTGGCAGCGGCACGATCTGCCATCGCCGCCAGGCGGATCTTGGGATCCCGGTTCGTACTTTCAGCCCACGGTGGAGCTCCTTCCGCAAGCCGGGGTGGTTGCCTCGGTCGTCCCCCAGGGCGGCGCTCCGCCGTTCATCGCCACGTCGTTCGATGGCGGTGTTACCTGGCGCCAGGTTCTGCTACCGGGCGGTGCGGTCGCTTACGAGGACTCGTTCCATTGGTGGGCGATGGGAGACAGGAGCCTGTACAAGTCGTCGGACGCCGGACAAACATGGACGGAAGTCACTCGCGCTCTGCCCGACTGGATGTATCGCCCTCAGCTCTACATCCTTGATTCCAAGCACGCGTGGGTCTCGGTGTCGGTGCCGGCTTCGCTGTCGTCGCCAGGGGGCAGCGGGTTGGCCTTCACCGACGACGGCGGTCTTCACTGGACCCGAGCGCAGGTTCCGCACGAAAGCTAGCCCAAAAAAGCTCGTAAATTACGGCTGCTACGAACATATGTTTGGTACAATTTAAGGCGTGGAGTACGCCGGAGTAAGCCCCGAAAACCAGGAGCGCGCGAAAGAGCTCGACGGGAGGATCTGCGAGTTCTCCGCGCACGCTCACGTGGCGCTGGCGGAGGTGGCGAAGGCGAGCGCAGAGTTCGACGCCATCGGTGGCTGGGGCGATGGCGGAATCCGCTCGTTCCCACACTGGCTGGCAATCAAGGCCGGGTTCGACATGCACACGGGCTCCGAGCTGTTGCGGGTGGGGCAGGCGCTGAATCTCCTGCCCAAGATCGCCGCGGCGTTCGAAGCCGGGCAGCTTTCGTTCGACAAGGCCCGGCAGGTCACGACTGTGGCCACCCCGGCCAATGAAGAGATCCTGCTCGAGATCGCGCTGGGCGCCTCCGGGTCTCAGTTCGCGCGCATTTGCCGCGCACTCAGGCGGATCAATGAGGAGAATGCTCCCGAGCAAGCTGACGAGCATCTCTCCCGTCGTGGGCTCTGGATGCATTGGGACGACGACGGCATGCTCGAGCTCAAAGCCAAGCTCACGCCCGAAGATGCGGCGGTTGTGCAGGCTGCACTCGAGTCGATCACCGGCTCGCGGCCGGTGCCAGAACCAGCCGACGACGGCGTGAAGGATCCGGCGGACGATCGCTGGGCTGCGCGCAGCGCAGACGCTCTTGTGGCGATGTGCGAGCACGTGCTTTCAGGTGGGGCAGAGAACCTGATCACGACAACAGCTGCGCGCCAGGTGGTCGTGCACGTCGACGTCGGCGTGCTCACCGGTGAAGCAAACGACGGCCGATGCTATGTGGAAGGCGGTTCACCACTGTCGGCCGCTGCCGCGCGCAGGATCGGATGCGATGCCGAAGTGGTCGGTGTGACCGAGCGGAATGGATTGCCGATCGACGTCGGCCGAAAGCAGCGCATCGTTCCGGAGCGGCTGCGCCTGGCGCTACACGTGCGCGATCGGTTCTGCCGCTTCCCGGGTTGTGGCGTGCCGGCGCATCGCACTGAAGCGCATCACTACGAACACTGGGCCGTCGGCGGAGAGACCAACCTCGACAACCTGCTGCTGTTGTGCGGCTTCCATCACCGCCGTCATCACGCCGGAGCATTTTGCATTCGAAAGACGGCAGAGGGCTTCTCGTTCGAGACGGACGACGGGCACGTGATTCAGCCACCGCCCCGCGATCCCGTCATCCTCGAAAAGGATTCCCGCATCAGTCCAAGTACGCCCGAAGCGCTGTGGGGCGGCGTTGACCTGGACTTCAGCTATGCCGTGAGCGTGATCGCGGATGCCTGCGAGTTCGCCGAGGCGCGGGCACCCAACCAAATCTAGTTCAGTCGCGAAACCGCATCTGGCGAACGATGTTCCATCTGCTGGCGTTGCTGCCAACCATGAGCCACGCTTCTTCAGCTCTGACGACAATCGGTAACAAGCCGATCAGCTGATTCGAGAGGTGCTGACGCGTTGAGGTTGGCTCAACTATGGCGACCGTCAAGTGGGCCAGTGGTTCCTGCCCGAACTCACCGCCGTAAGGCAGCATTCCGAACCGCCGACTAATTTCTTTCGTCAACCGGGCGAAGGGTTCGGCAGGTTCTGGCTGCAAATAGACGACGCCATGCTCAAATTGCTTCGCCTGTGTAAGGGAAAACTGGAAAGCCCTAGTGCCTCTGATCAGAGTTTCAAGGGAGTCAATGATCGGTCCAGTGAGATCGGGTGGCGGCGTGAATGGAAACATCAGGGTGATGTGCGGTGGTACTCCGGCGGCAGCACTTGGGTCGTACTCCAAGCGAAGGTCGCTCACAAGCTGACCCACATCAAGCGCTGGAACCAGCACGACACTTTCGACAGGTGGGTGCTCACCCTCCTCGTTCATCGCTCACAGCGCCTCAGGCTCTTATATTGTCGTTCTGATGCAAGACGGGCTTCTCCGCCTGACCGAGCCGCTGGTCAGAGAAGGCGGGCGGCTGCGGCCAGCCTCCTGGGAGGAGGCGCTCCAGCGCGCCGCCGCGGGGTTCGACGCGGCCAGAGACAAAGGCCCCAACGCCTTCGGCATGTTCAGCTGTTCCAAGACGACCAACGAGATGAACTTCATGGCTCAGAAGTTCACGCGCGCCGTCATGCACAGCAACAACATCGACAGCTGCAACCGGACTTGACACGCTCCAAGCGTCGCCGGTCTGGCGACAGTGTTCGGAGCCGGAGGAGGCACCTCGTCGTACCGCGAAGCTGAGGAGACCGACCTCATTATCCTCTGGGGCTCGAACGCTCGCGAGACTCATCCGATCTTCTTCCATCACCTGTTGCGCGGCGTGCACAACGGTGCGCGCCTGGTCGCGGTGGATCCGCGGCGCACCAGCTCAAGCGAGTGGGCGGACGTGTGGCTCGGAATCGACGTTGGCAGCGACATCGCGCTGGCCAACGCGATGGCGCGCGTGATCATCCATGCCGGCCTCGCGAACAAAGAATTCATCGAGCGCGCGACCACCGGCTATGACCAGTTCGCGCGCTGCGTCGAGGCTTATACGTTGGAGGTTGCGGAGAAGGAGACCGGCGTCCCCGCCTACGCAATCAGGGACGTCGCGCTCGAGTATGGGCGAGCCGACACGGCCATGATCTGCTGGACGCTGGGCATCACCGAGCATCACAACGCGACCGACAACGTGCTCGCACTCATCAACCTGGCCTTGCTCACGGGAAAGGTCGGCCGCTACGGCTGCGGACTCAACCCGCTGCGCGGACAGAACAACGTCCAGGGCGGCGGCGACATGGGCGCGATTCCGGCCCGGATGCCCGGCTTCCAGGACCTCGAGGATCCAGCGATTCACGACAAGTTCTCGCGCGCGTGGGGCGGCGCGCAGTTCCCCTCCAAGAAGGGCTATCACCTCAGCGAGATGTTCGAGGCGATGGACCATGGCGAGCTGACGACTGCTTACATCGTGGGCGAGAACCCCGCTCGGAGCGAGGCGGACCAGACTCGAGCGGTGCGCCTGCTGAGCGGGCTCGAGCACCTGGTGGTCCAGGACATCTTCCTGACCCAGACGGCTGAGCTCGCCCATGTCGTCCTGCCGGCCGCGGCGGGCTGGGCCGAATCTGAGGGAACCGTCACGAACAGCGAGCGACGGGTGCAGCGTGTCCGCCGCGCGCTGGAACCGCCGGCTGGCGCGCGCGACGACGTCGACATCATCTGCGACCTCGCGCAACGGCTCGGCTGCGATTTTGGAAATCCGACGGCGGAGCAGGTCTGGGACGAATG
>JBGPYE010000060.1:0-7765 GCA_041493095.1 Candidatus Dormibacteraceae bacterium | reverse complement strand
GACCCAACAGCTCGCGCAGCCTCTGCTCCTGCATGCCGCGCATGTGCACGAGGTCCTCGACCAGGCGGTTCAGGATCGCGGCCTGACGGCCGGCAGCGCGGCGTAGCCCGGCGGCGTCGTACATGACCACGAACGAGAAGATAAGGGCGATCGCGAAGGCGGCGGAAGAGACGCCCGCATATTTACCGACCGCCGTGGTCATCCCCATCACGATCGCGGCGTGGCTGCTGGGCATCCCCCCGGTCTCGGCGAGCACGCGTAGGTTGAGCCTGCGCTGGCGCATCGATGTGAGGATCACCTTGGCCGCCTGGGCGATCGCCCACGCCACCAACGGGGCCAGGAGAAATTTCACGAGCTCACACTAGCTTTCGGGCGATCTCATCGGACCGTTCCTTGAGCTCGTCGAGATTGGTCTGAGCCTCGGCGAGAAGGCGCAGCGCCCGCTGGTGCGCGGCGACCAGCTCCTCGAGCGGGGCGGTACCTCCGGCGAGCTGGGCAATCGTCTTTTCGAGGCTCGTGAGCAGCTCCTCGAGCCGCGCTGTCGCGACCGGCCGGTCCTGGCTCACGTCGCGGTGGCGGCGACTCGACCAAGGATCCCGTTGACGAAGCGGCCTGCCTCCTCTCCGGAGAATGTCTTGGCCAGCTCGATCGATTCGTTGATCGCAGCCTTGGTCGGCACGTGGCGGTCGATCGCGATCTCGTAAACGGCGATCCGCAGGATGATGCGGTCGACCTTCGCCATCTGCCCGAGCTTCCAGTGCTCGGATGCCTCGCTCAGGATCGAATCCAACTTTTCGCGGTTCGCGATCACGCCGCGAACCAGCTGAAGCGCGAAGGTCGCGACGTCAGGAGTCGCCGCCCCTTCGGCGGCGTGATAGCGCAGGACCTCTTCGGGGTCGTCATCCGCGGCTTCGAGCTGGAACAGCGTCTTGAGCGCCAGCTCCCTGGCCTGGTGTCGTTTCCCCAACGAGACTCGCTAGTTGGCGAAGGCGACGCTGGAGACGAAGACGTTGACCTCCCCGACCTCCAGGCCGAGCATCCGCTCAGTCGCTTCGACGACGTTGGCCTGGGCAGAGGCGGCGACGTCAGCCAGCTTCGCGTGCGAGTCCACGGTGATGAAGACCTCGAGGTGGATCGAACGATCGGACTCGATGTGCACCCGCACGCCGCGGTGAGCCGACTGGCGACGCACCCAGTCACCGAAATGCCGCGCCGCGGCCTCATCCATGGCCTTGACGCCTTCGATCTCACACGCTGCGAGCGCCGCGATGCTGGCGATCACCTCGTTGGCCACGCGTACCGCCCCCAGGGATCCGTTCTCACCCATCAGGGGCACTTTACCGCCTCGCGCCCGCCTTACGCCCTTTCCATGTAGGTCTGCGTTCGAGTGTCGACGCGGATCACGTCGCCGGGCTGGATGAAGAGCGGAACCTGGATCGTGGCCCCGGTCTCGAGCTTGGCCGGCTTGGTGGACCCCGAGACGGTGTCCCCCTTGAATCCAGGATCGGTGGACACGACTTTTAGCTCCACGTTGATGGGCAGCTCGACCCCGATCAGCCGGTCCTGGTAACGCAGCAGGTAGGCGACGCTGCCTTCCTTCAACAGCGGCAGGACTGACTCCAGCAGCTCCTCGTCGACGGGAACCTGGTCGTAGGTCTGCGTGTCCATGAAGTGATGGTGTGTTCCGTCGGAGTAGAGGTAGGTCGCCTCGTTCTTGTCGATGCGGACCGTCTTGTACTTGTCGGCGCTGCGGAAGCTGTGATCGAAGATAGATCCGGTCAAGACGTTGCGCAGCCTGGCCTTGATGACCGCGCCGGCGCGCGCCAGCTTGATGTGCTCGACGTTGACGACCTGCAGCAGCTGGCCGTCCATCTCGAACATCGTTCCGTTGCGAAAGTCGCTCGTCGAGATCAAAGCGTCGTTAGATACTCCATTGCCAATTTGTAGCCTTCGAAGCCCAGTCCGGTGATGACGCCCTTGGCCACGCGGGCGGTGACGCTTTTCGACCGGAACTCTTCGCGCGCGTGGATGTTCGAGATATGGACCTCGACGGTCGGGACCTCCAGCGCCTGCAGGCAATCGTAGAGCGCCAGTGAGTAGTGAGACAGCGCCCCTGGGTTGATGACGATCCCGAGCGCCCCGGGCGCCTCCTTCTGCAGGAAGTCGATGATCTCGCCCTCGTGGTTGCTCTGGAAGACGCTCACCGTCACGCCGAGCTCCCGCGCCTTGGCGCGCACCGTCTTGACGAGGTCCGCGAGCGAACGCGTCCCGTAAACATTCGGTTCGCGCTTTCCAAGCAGGTTCAGGTTGGGGCCGTTGACAATGACGATCCGTTTCATGCGAGCGCTCGCGTTACGACCCGCCGCACCAGCTGGGACGGAACCGTGTGACCGGGCTCGGCGTGGCCCATGCGGCGAGGCATCACCCACGCGACCTTGCCGCGGCGTGCCTTCTTGTCTCTTGGGATTGCGGCCAGCACTCGAGCCGGGTCGACGTGAGGAACCCTGTCCGGCAATCCGTACGCGGTGAGAAGCTCGTCCTGCGTTTCGACCAGGCGCTTGCTGCACAGGTCCATCGACAGCGCGACGCGCGCGGCGACTCGCATGCCGAACGCGACCGCGCGACCGTGCGAGATGCGAAAGCCGGTGGCAGCCTCGAGCGCGTGGCCGGCGGTGTGCCCGTAGTTGAGGATCGCGCGCGGTCCCTTTTCGCGTTCGTCCTTGGCGACGATCAGCGCCTTGGCCGCGACGCAGCGGAACACCACCCGCTCGAGCATCGCCCTGTCGGCGTCGAGCAGGCGCGAGCGTTCCTTTTGCAGGAGGTCGGCCAGGCCTCGGTCCATCGCAACGGCGTACTTTACAACCTCGGCGAACGCGTCCCGGTAGCTGGTCGCGGGCAGCGTTTGGAGGCAGGCAAGGTCGGTGATTACCGCCGACGGCTGCCAGAAAGCCCCGATCGCGTTCTTGCTTCGGGTCCCGTTGATGCCGGTCTTGCCTCCGATGCTCGAGTCGACCATCGCCAGCAGGGTCGTCGGCACGCCGACCAGTCGAACGCCTCGCTGCCAGACGGCCGCGGCAAACCCGGCGAGATCCCCCACCGTGCCGCCTCCGACCGCGATCACGACGCCACCGCGATCGATGCGCTGTCGCTCGAGGAACGCGAGCACCTCGTGGAGCTGGTTGATCGACTTCGATCGCTCGCCGGCCGGGATCACGTGGATCGCAGTCTTCAGGCCGGCGCGCTTGATCGTCTTGGCGACCTTGGCCGCCCAGGGCCGGACGTTGGAGTCGGTGACGATCGCCACGCCGGTTGGATCCAGCCGGGCGACGGCCCCCCGCAGCTCGCGATGGATGTTGCTGCCGATGATCACGGGGTAGCTTCCCGACGGAGAGTCGAGGATCAGGCGGACCAAATCTTGATCACCTCATCCGCAACCTCGGGCGGCGGGCGGGCGCCGTCGACGCGATGCAGCGCTTGCTCGTAGCGCGGCCGGCGAAGCTCGAACAGCGACTCGACTTCCTCACGAGATCGTCCAGAAGCCAGGGGGCGTCCGCTGAGCTTCCTGATCCGCGTCCAGATGGTCTCAAAGGGCACGTCGAGATAGATCGTGACCGCTCTGCCGGACACGGTGGCCCAGTTCGCATCGTTGATCAGCGAGCCACCACCGAGCGCAACCACCGCGCCGGGTTGAAGCGCGCCGGGCAGGAGGCGTGCCTCCAGCTCGCGAAAGGCGGGCTCACCTCCGGCCGCGAAGATCTCGGCGATCGACATCCCTGCCTCGTCCTGGATCACCCGGTCCAGGTCGAAAAGCGGCGCTCTCGTCCGCTCGGCCACCAGCGCCCCGACGACGCTCTTACCCGAACCCATGAAGCCAACGAGAGCCAGAGGCTTTTTCCTGGAGTTACGTGAGGGGTCCCCGCGAACTCGCGGCGCAGCCTCAGAGTTCGTGGGGCCCTCAGACGCCGCTGGGATTGGCCGGCGCCTGTGACCCTCCGGCGGGAGCCACGCCTCGGCGCTTCTCCGACAGCATGAAAACCTGGTCGCGAAAGGCGCCCGGGTGCGGCAGGTGATCGAGCACTTCCGCGCCCTGCGCGCCCGCAGCGTCGACCTCGACCCGCCCGTAGCCCAGCATGCGACCCAGCAACGACATCTTGGTAGTGCAGTCCTGGACTCGATCGATCGGGATGATCTTCTCCTGGCGGCCGAAGACGCCGGACTCGATCTTGATCCGCTGGTCGGTGAGGGTATACGCCGTCGATCGCCACCGGATCCAGACCACGATCAGCCACAGCAGCGCGAGCGCTAGCACGCTGAAGCTGAGCACCTTGCGTACGTTTGGCTGGTAGTAGTACTCGGGGCCGAGGATCGTGAAGTCGGCCACCAGGACGACCGCCAGAACGACGACGGGGATCCAGAGCGCCTTGGCCAGGACGATCCAGTGCGGATGGTTCTGAAGGACGAGGTGCTCGCCGGGAAGCAGGTTGCTCATGGCCGCCTATTGTGGCAGTTGATACAAAACGATCAGCGCCCCGGCGGCGAGGTAAGGACCGTACGCAATGGTGCCTTTCATCGATCGGCGCCAGATGATGATGCCAATCGAGACAAGGCCGGCGAGGAACACCCCATAAAAGAGGGCCTGCACCGTCGGCAACGGACCGAGCAGTAAGCCCATGAAGACGGCGAGCTTGACGTCGCCGAACCCCATCGCCTCGGTCTTGAAGATTGCCGAGCCCGCGAGGGCCAGCAGCAGGAACAGCCCACCGGCGGCGAGCCCCGTCGCGATGGCCGCCCACCATGGATGGCCGAAAAGACTCACCACCAGCGCCAGCGCCATCGACGGGAACATGACGCGGTCGAGGATCAGTCGGTGCTCGAGGTCGAAGAAGATCACCTGCACCAGGACCAGCACGAACAGGCTGCGCAGCACGAGCAGCGGGAATGAACCGATATCCAGGCCGAACAGGCCGAAGAGGATCGCCGCGAGAACCGGCGGGCCGTAGACCTGCCACCAGGCGTGGCCGGGCTCGAGCTCTTCGAGCCGGGCAAGACGCACCGACCCCCACCGCACGACCCAGCCGGCGCCGGCCCCGACGACCGCCCATCCGAGGGCGACGAGCACGGAGCCGGTTGCGTTCACGGCTGCAGAGTGTCGCGCATCGCATCTATGGGCGCGGGACGGCCCGTCCATTTCTCGAACGACATGGCGCCCTGTCGGAGCAGAACTTCCCAGCCGTCTGCGGTACGCAGCCCGAGCGAACGCGCCTTGCGCACGAGCGGCGTGCCGCCCGTGACGTAGACGAGGTCGATGACCGCCCCGTCACGGGGCAACGCCGCAGGGCGAATCGGCATCTCGTCGCGCCGGCCGAGAGGCGTGGCGTTGAGCAGCAGATCAGCCGACCTGGCGAGCACATGGAGCGAGGGGTCGTCCCAGGCTATGGCGTGGCCGGGCACGTCAGCTTCGTCCGCGTGCCTCGACACGAACGTCAGGTGGGCGCCATCGAGCGCCACGGCGGCGGCCCGAGCCGATCCACCGGCGCCGAGGATGACCGCGTTCGCGCCCTTGGGCTCGAGGCCGACGCTCGCGATGGCGGAGCGAATCGCCGCGATGTCTGTGTTCGATCCGACCAGCCGGGCGCCGTCGCGAACGACCGTGTTCACCGCCCTCGCCCTCACCGCTTCGGGGTCCACGACGTCCATCTGCTGCATGACCGCCTGTTTGTGCGGGATCGTCACGTTGGCGCCGGCCACGTCGGGCTCCCTCAAGCCTTTCAGCGCAGCGGGCAGCTCGGCCGGCGATACGTCAAGCAGCTCGTACGTCCAGTCCAGTCCCAGCGCGCGAAAGGCCGCGTTGTGCATGTCGGGGCTTCGTGAGTAGGAAATGTCGTGGCCGAGCAGAAATACTTTCAGCTGTCGCTCAAGCCGTACGTCTGCTTGTCGCGTTCGAAGTCGGCCTCATTTGTCTCGAAGTGCGTGACGCCCAGCTTGTCGGTGAAGTAGAAGAGGAACTGCGTCTGCGGTGGGTTCACGCAAGCCATGATCGCGGCCTTGCCTGGGTTGCTGATCGGGCCTGGCGGGAGACCGGCATGTGTTCGCGTGTTGTACGGTGAGTTCAGCAGCAGCTCGGCCGCCGTTGGCTCGGGCGACAGCCTCTTCAGCGCATACAGGAGAGTCGCGTCCACGCCAAGCGTCATGTTGATCTTGAGGCGGTTGTAGTAAACGCTGCAAACGTTGCCCCGATCGCTAGGCGTCTTGGCGTTGGCCTCGCGGTCCACCATCGACGCAAGGATGACGATCGACCGGATCGTCTCGATGGGCCGGGCCGGCGTGGCCTGAGCGATCTGCGCGCGCACTTCGGACGAGAAGACGACGCCGAACTGGTCGAGCTGCGCCCGGATCAAGCCGCGCACGCCTGCGGCGGGGTCGACCAGGTAGGTGTCCGGGAAGAGATAACCCTCGAACGGCGCCTCCGCGTCAGCTGCAATCGGCGGGAGGAACGTGTAGGTCGTAGACCAGGCGGGGTCCTTCGCCGCGGTGAGGTACTCGGCCGCTGTCGCGATCTTCTTCGTCTCCACGATTTTGGCCTGCTCGCGAAGGGGGAAGCCTTCGGGGAATGTGATGACCTTCTGGTCCGACTTCCCGTGCTGGAGCGCGTCGACAATCTGCACCAGCGTCATGTTGGCGTTGAGCACGAAGGAGCCGGCCTGGAACTTGGGCCCGGCGTTCGTGAGTCGCGTGTACATGTCGAATGCGATGGTGCTGCGGATGAGGCCCAGCGTGTAGAGGTCCTGCCCGATCTGCGACGGCGTTTCACCAGGGTCGATATGGAATGGGACTGACTTGCTGGCCGAAGTCATCGGGGTGTTGACGTTGAAGTTCCACCAATCGATGCCCCGCGAGGTGCCGAAGCCCACGATCGCGAGCACGAGAAGGACGACGAGCAGGCGCTTCACTCGATCTCATCCTTCTCGAGGGCGGTGATCACGCGCTTGAACTCCTCACCATCGACGGTCTCCAGGCCTCCGGTCGATTCGCGAAGAAGCAGCACCTGCGACGGATCGTCCGCCGCCTCGACGAGGTAGTAGTGGACATCCTCGACGTCGAACGCGTCGTGCAGCCGATACCGGCGCTCGGTGCCGGTCTCGTCGATGAGTGTTATGGGTTCGGTGGAGTCGTCAGCGGTCACGCTTACTGCGGTCCAGGTGCGCCTGCAGCAAAAGGGTCGCCGCGACTCCGTCGACGGTCAGCTTGCGCTTCTCGCGCCGGACTCCCGCCGCGATCAGAGAGCGCTCCGCGGCCACGGTGGTCAACCGCTCGTCGACGAGCTCGACCGGTAGACCTGACGCCTGGCGCAGTCCATGCGACAGCTCCGTCGCCGCCGCTGCGGCGGGACCTCGCTTGCCGTCCATCTGAATCGGAAGGCCGACGATGATCCGGCTCGCGTCCTGTGCCTTGGCGACCGCGGCCAGCCTCGAGGCCAGCGTGAAGGCAGGCTCCGCCGGAATGGTGGTCAAGGCCTGAGCGATGGTCCCGGTCGGGTCGCTCACCGCGAGGCCGACACGCTTGGACCCCGGGTCCACCGCCAGGACTCTCACGGTTACGGAGATGCTGGAGGCGAGGCGCCAGGCGACGCGGCCGGTGGTGTGGTCGCCGGCGCATTCTGCTCGACGACGTAGTGCAGCGTGATGCGTCCGACCAGCAAGGGCATCAGCGGCAAGTTCACCGGCTGCTCCTTGATGGCGACCGAGCGGATCGGCAGCCGTTCGAG
>JBGPYE010000107.1:0-6194 GCA_041493095.1 Candidatus Dormibacteraceae bacterium | reverse complement strand
CGACTGCGTGCGCCCCGACTGGTTGGCGGTGGCGATCACCTCCTTCCATGCTGCCGTGTAGTTCGCCGATGGGTCGAGCCCTGGTGAGGCCCCCATGACGGCTGTCATCGCTCCCGCTGCAGCCGCAGTCTTGGGCCGTTCGCTGAGGACCTTGGCGACCGCAGCGACCTCTGCCTCGACGCCGCCCGACAGCGTCGGAAGCATCCGCAGGAATGTCGCGATCTGGCGGTCCACAGCGGCCGGGGGCTGATACCCGGGACCGGGCAGGACGGTGGCGAAGGGCCGGTAGATGGATTCGAATTGCGCGGGCTCCATCTGCTCCCGCACGAGGATCGCCAGGGCGACGATCTGGGCCGATTCGAGCGCCGCCGCCGAAGCGGTCGGGTCAGGCAGGGCCCTGCTGATGGCCAGTTGGGTCTGAGCGACCCTGAACCCGCTCGTGAACGCGTTGACCATCGCCTGGTCGGCGCTCGAGAGCAAACCATCCAACACCTGCTCGATCGCAGCGCTTGACGGGCGCTGGCGAGAAAGGATTCGGGCGGTCGCGATCCACTCCCACTGTCGGGTTTGCAGGCCCTTTGCGGCCGCAACCAGGAACTGCCCCGCCTCCGAAGCGCTCAGCGGACTGCGACCTGCTCTGGCAGCAGACCCTTCGCCCGCAATTTGTCGATCGGGTGGTACGCGTCGACGATGCGCATGGTCCCGGAAGCGGAACGAAGAACCATCGACTGCGTGTACGCGTAAACGTCCTCATAGCGCACGCCCTTCAACAGCTCACCTGACGTGATGCCGGTGGCCGCGAAGAAGATGTCCGAGCCAGAGCACAGGTCGTCGAGGCAGAGCACCTTGTCCGGGTCGTGCCCTTCCTTGATTGCGATCTCCTTCTCGTCGTCATCGCGGAAATGAAGCTTCGCCTGCATGTCACCGCCGATCGTCTTGATCGCGCACGCTGCGAGCACGCCTTCGGTCGCGCCACCGGAGCCCATCATGCAGTGGATGCCGAACCTGGTCTCCAGCGCAGCCTCGAGCGCGCCGGCGACGTCGCCGGCGGTGATGAGCTTGATCCGGGCGCCGACATCGCGAATCTGCGTGATGACTTCTTTGTTGCGATCGCGATCCAGTACCACGACCGTGAGCTCTTGCACAGGCAGGCCCTCAGCCTTCGCGATCCGGCTCAGGTTCCACTCGACCGACATCTCGAGGTCGATCACGCCACGCGCACGCCGGCCCACCACCAGCTTCTTCATGTAGTGGACGTGCGTCGTGAACATCGATCCCCGCTCGGCCAGCGCGACGACCGAGATGGCGCCTGGAAGGCCGGAGGCGGTGAGGCTCGTGCCCTCGATGGGGTCCACCGCGACGTCGACCTCAGGCTCGAGGCCGTTCCCGATCTCCTCGCCGAAATAGAGCATCGGCGCCGCATCTTTCTCGCCTTCGCCGATGACGACGGTGCCCTTCATGTCGACCGACGCGAGCGCGCTCCTGATCGCATCGACTGCACGGCGGTCGGCTTCTTCCTTGTCTCCTCGCCCTTGCAGCGGCGCCGCCGCCAGCGCTCCGGCTTCGGTCACCCTCAGCAGCTCGAGCGCCAGGTTGCGATTGATCTTCGGCTCTTCGATCATCGGGTTCCCAGCGTATACGAAGCCGTTAAACGCGCTCGTTAGGTGAGGCTGCGGCGTCGAATCGGCAGCTTGTGGGCTTCGACCCAGAGATCATCCTTTCGCGCGAGCCTGCGATCACCATCCCTGCCGACATAAACGCAGGTGCGTTCGAGCGGCGGTGATGTGCCCCCTGATGCCGTCGAGGGTCGCATCGGAGGTCTTCTAGAAGAACTCACCCCAGAACTTCCTGACCTTACCGACAGGATTGGGCACGGTCCTCAACCCTACGACCGCCGGCCGCGTAGACGAGTCGACGATCGCCACGTGCTCGGACTCGGGTACGCCTTCGGGATGCACGCGGATCACCCCAAGGTGCACGCCCCCCTCGAGCACCACCAGTGCACCGACCTTAGCGTCGCCCTCGAGGCGACCGGTGCTCATGATCTTCAGCCGGTTCGCCGCGACGATGTTGCCGCGCACAAACCCGGCGATCGTCACCTTCGCGCTGCGGATATCCGCCTCAACATGAGCATCCGGACCGATCAGCAGCTCACCATCGCAGTCGATCTGGCCGCTGAATTTGCCCAGGACCTGGCCGCCATCCTTCACCTGGAGCTTCCCAGAGAGGACATCGTCCCGCGCCAGGACCGTCGCTTTCGGCTCGAGCCCGAAGGGCTCGGGGCCGCCGTTCGAACCAGAAACGCCAACCGTCTCCACGGCTACGCCATCAGTCAATTTGCACCTCCCAGACCGTTGCCCCAGCTACAAGCTGGGTTCCACCACCTAGCGCAGCATAGCGGTCAGAGTTCCTGATGTGAGGCCAGGTAATCCAGCACCGCCTCACGGGTGGGGGCGATCTCACCGTCGATCACAAGCTCCTGCAATCGCTGCTTGATACGACCCACGTCCGGCCCTGGGCCGATGCCCCGAACGCGCATGACGTCCTCGCCTGTCACCACCGGCGTGAGGCGGGAGGGACGCTCGTGCAGCACTGCGTCGATTCGGGCCTGGAGCTCGTCCAGCTTCTCAGGTTCGGGATAAGCCGACGCCGCGACGTCGGCGCGCGCCAGGGCCATCAGCCGGTCGAGCTGCTCGCCGGCGTCGCGCGCCAGTCGCCTGACCGCACCGTCCGACCATTCAGAGCGGTAGTACACAGGCCGGAGGTGGAGGAGGACAAGCGAGACGACAGCTTCGACCTCCTTCTGCGAGAACCGCAGCCGCTCGAGTGCGGACTTCGCCATCGCCGCCCCGACCCTCTCGTGGCCTGTAAAGGCGCCGTCCGGAGTGGCCGTGGACGGCTTGCCGACGTCGTGAAACAGCGCGGCCAGCCGAACGATGAGGTCGGCAGGGACCCGATCGACGGTCAGGAGGGTATGGCCATACACGTCGTGGGTGTGGAAGCCGCTCTGCGCCACGCCTTTGCAGGCGGCGACCTCCGGGAGGATGACCTCCAGCAACCCGCCGGCGTCGAGGAGCTCGATCGCGAGCCGAGGACGCTCAGACGTCAGCATGTGGCGCAGCTCGTCAGCCGTACGCTCGACGGAGATCACCGGCGGAGCGAGCCGGCTCTTGAGCTGCCGCATTGCAGGCAGGAGGTCGGGCGCAAGCTCGAACCCGAGCTCGGAGGCAAACCGGATGGCGCGGAGCATTCGCAGCGGATCGTCCTCGAAGGTGCGCAGGGGGTCGGTCGGCGTGCGCAGGATGCGCACGTCCAGGTCCTTTCGCCCGCCGAGCGGGTCGTGGATCTTGCCTTCGAAGTCCATCAGCAAGGTGTTGACGGTGAAGTCCCGGCGCCGGAGGTCCTCTTCGAGGGTGGCAGGACGCACGTCGGGCTTCCTCGATTCGGGTGCGTACGACTCGGCACGAGCGGTGACGAACTCGACCAGGTGCCCCCAGAGGGTGACCTGCGCGGTGCCGTATCGCTCGAACGTGACCGGCGGCTCCGCATGTGCGAGCTCGGCGAAACGCTCGGCAAGCTTCAGCGCGTCACCACCCTCCACGACCACGTCCGGATTGGGATGAGGGCGCCCGAGGAGCTTGTCGCGCACGTAGCCGCCGACGACCCACGCCCGCACCCCGAGGTCATCCGCGGCCTGCTTGAGAAGCCGAAGGAGTTCCCCGTCGCTGAGCGCTACTGGTTTATCCGCGCCCACTCGACGGCTCCAACCTGCCCGGCGCGATCGCCCAGCCGGGCACGGCGCACGCGGGGCCGGCGAGCCGGCTTGATGAAAGGAGACGAACGCAGCGTCTCGACCATCGTCGGCTCAACGAGAGCCCAAGACCGCGAGACGCCTCCGCCGATGACGAACATCTCGGGGTCGATAACGTTGGTCAGGCTGATCAGGGCCATACCCATGTAACGCGCCGCTCGCTCGACAACCATTCGCGCGTGTTTGTCGCCCCGCGCCGCGGCGCCGAACAGCTCCGCCGCGGTATGGCCTGTCTCGCGCGCGAGGTTGGCGCCGCCGACGAAGGCTTCGAGGCAGCCGCGCTGGCCGCAGTTGTCGAGCGGGCCGTTGGGGTCGATGATCATGTGTCCGATCTCCCCTGCCGTCCCGTGCCCGCCACGGTGCAGCTTGCCGTCGATGATCAGCCCGCCGCCAACGCCTGTGGACCACGTGATGTACACCATGTTGCGAGTGCCGCGACCCGCTCCGTGATGGAACTCGCCGAGACCGGCCATGTCGGCGTCGTTGGCGAGATGGACCTTGGCGCCGGTCGCGCGGCTGAGCATCGCGGCCAGCGGCACGTTTTTCCATGGGAGGTTCGGTGGGTTGACGAGCACCCCGCGCTTGAGGTCGATCGGTCCTGGCGCGCCGATGGCAATGCTCCGCACCTTCTCGCGTCCACGATGCTTGTCGATTTCGGCGGCTGCCCAATCGACCATCGCCTGTGGCGACCCCAGGAGCGGAGTCTTGGTCTTAACGCTGGCGACCAGGTTTCCGTCCGAGCGCGCGAGCGCGACTCGCACCTGGGTCCCGCCAAGGTCGATTCCGGCCAGCACTGGCTAAGCGGTCAAGACGCGAGCAGCTGCTGGCCGCGCAGCGCGCCCAGGATCTCGATCGGTCCCCGCGCGCGGTTGAAGGTGTAGAAGTGCAGCCCGGGCACGCCGGCCTCGAGCAGCTCCGCGCACTGCGCGATGCAGTGCTGCACGCCGATGGCGCGGACCTCGTCGTCGCCGCCCGCCTCATCGATCGTCGCCTGAAGCGCGGCCGGCACTGTCGCGCCGGACATCGCCGTCATCACCGCCAGCGATCGCCGGCTTGGAACGGGCATCAGCCCGGGGACGATTGGGACGGTGATGCCGGCAGCTCGGGCTCGAGCCACGAGATCGAAGTAAAAGCGGTTGTCGAAAAAGAGCTGCGTGATGAGGAAGTCCGCTCCCGCCTCCACCTTGAGCTTCATGTAACGGAATTCGTGCTCGAGGTCGGGGCTCTCGGGATGCTTTTCCGCGCTGCAGGCTGCACCGATGCCGAAGCGGTAACCGTTGCGTCGCACAAACTCGACTAGGTCGCTGCCGTGCGTGAGCTGAGGGTCCGCCGGAGTGAACGGCTGCCCTGGATCCTGAGTATCCCCGCGCAGGGCGAGCACGTTGGCGACGCCCTCTCGCTCCATCCAGTTGAGGATCTGCCGCGTTCGGTCGGCTGAGTTGGCGCACGTGAGGTGCGCCATCGCCTCGATGTGGTAATGCCGCTTGATCCGCGTCACCAGCTCGAGCGTCTTCTCACCTGTGCGGAGCCGGTACGTGACCGAAACCCAATCGGGTGCGTGACCTGCCAGCGCAGCCACCGTCTTTTCCAGCGCGTCGACCTCTCCCTCGTCGCGAGGCGCCATGAATTCGAACGAGACGCTGGGCCGGCCGCCGGCCAGCATGTCCGCGATTCGCATGTGGCGCGAACTGTACCAACCCGGGTCGCAACTAGGCCGGATTCACTCCGGCCGTCCCACGGCCCACATGCATGTCTCCATACATGGCCAGGAGAAACTATTCAATCAGTCCGATCCCGAGGAAGGTGAGCAGGCACTTTGGCGAAGCCAAACTGCCGATGCGTTCAGTAAGTCCCATCCTGGTCGCCGCTTGCGCGCGGAGGAAACACCCTTACAGGTTTCCTCTCATATTTCTAGCGCAACACTCGAGTGTCTCCAACGCGGCGCGTCACACGTTCAGCGTCGAGATGCTCGAGCAGCGCGAGCACCGGCCGCCGGCTCGCCCCCATGCGATCGCGCAGCTGCGCGACCGTGATCGAGCCGCCGGTCGAGATGATCTCCCGCACCAGGGCGACCGCGGCCTCATAGGACTCCTTTGTGAAAGCGATGTCATCGCTGACCCGCACGATCTCGCCCCTCTGCGCCAGCGCGCGCACGACCTCTGGACTTGCGCCGGTCTGCTGAGCAGCCTCGGCAAGTGACGGTGGTGCGAACGGCCGCCTTCCAAGCAGCTCCACCAGCGCAGTCGCCGTCGCATCGGTCTCATGCAGCTCCACTCGGTGAGCAGGTGCCGCGAGCACACCATCTCGCTCCTCGATGCGCCCGTCCTGCAGAAGGCCCTGGACGGCCGATGAGAACGAGGCGGGTGGCACGCCCAACCGGCTG
>JBGPYE010000126.1:0-5588 GCA_041493095.1 Candidatus Dormibacteraceae bacterium | reverse complement strand
GGGGCTTGCAGCCTGCGCTTCCTGCAAGTACGACTCGAATTCGAGTGCTTCCTCGTAGCTCGACTCCAACGCGTGATTTACCGCCCGCTTGGCGGCGGCCAAGGCGTTCTTCGGCTGCGTTGCCAGGTGGCCGGCGAGCTCGCGGACCTCGGCCTCGAGCTTCTCGGCCGGCACCAGCCGGTTGATCACGCCTAGGCGGTGCGCGTCCACCGCCTGAAGTGGCTTTCCGGTGAAGAACATCTCGTAGGCGATGCCGGTCCCGGCAAGCCGGGGTAGGAGCCAGCTCACCCCGCCGTCTGGCGCAAGGCCAATGTTGATGAAGGCCTCGAGGAGGTATGCCTCGGGCACGGCGATCCGGATATCGCAAGCCAGGGCGTAACTGGCGCCGATGCCTACCGCGGGGCCGTTCATGGCCGCGATCACCGGCTTCGGCATCGTGCGCAGCCGCGTAAGCATCGGCATGTACTCGTTGCGCAAAACGTTGCCGACGTCCTCAGGCGTCCGCATGCCGCCCTCCTGAGCCATCTCTGTGACGTCAGCGCCGGAGCAGAAGGCACGGCCGGAGCCGGTCAGCACGACGACACGCACGGCTTCGTCACGCTCCGCCTGCTTGATCGCGTCGCCGAGCTGCTTGCGCGTCAGCGCGCCGATCGCGTTCATCTTTCCCGGCCGGTTGAGCCGGATCCAGCCGACTCCGCCTTCCGTCTCGACCTTTACATGCTGCTCGACTTCAGTGGTTGCCATTTCCAGTTACCTGCCTGTGATCACCCCACGAAATCTTCGATTTCGCGGGGACCCCGATTTTGACTCCGTCGCAATAACTCGCATAGTCGTCATGTCACCTTCCCTTGAACACGCCTTTTCGTTTCTCCAGGAATGCGTGCATGCCTTCTTTCTGGTCCTCGGTCGAGAAGAGGAAGTAGAAGCTCTTGCGCTCGACGGCCAGGCCTTCCGAAAGCGGCGACTCGAATGCCTTGAGCACCGCCTCCTTCGCCATCCGGATCGCGAGCGGAGGTTTCTCGGCCAGTTGGCGGGCGATGCGTTTGGCGACTTCGACGGTCATCTCGGCCGGCACGACCTTGTTGACGATCCCGAGCTCGTAGGCCCGCCGAGCCGTCACCGGGCCGCCGGTGAGCATCGCTTCCATCGCGACGTATTTGCCTGCCGTGCGCGGCCAGCGCTGGGTCCCGCCGGCTCCGGGGATGATGCCCAGATTGATCTCCGGCTGACCGAGCCTCGCGTTGTCGCCGGCGACGATCAGGTCACACATGAGCGCCAGCTCGCAGCCACCGCCCAGCGCGTAGCCGTTGATCGCAGCGATCAAGGGCTTGCCGAAGGCGGCGATCCCAGCCCAGCGACCGGTCTGGTCGCGGCGCAGCTGGTCGACGGCTGTGCGGTCGGCCATGTCGCTGATGTCGGCTCCGGCGGCGAAGACTTTCGGCCCGCCCGTGAGCACTACCGCGCGCACGTTCTCATCCGCATCCAGCTCACCAAGCGCCACGTTGACCTCGCTGATGAGCTCCGGACTCAGTGCATTTAGCACCTTCGGCCGGTTCAGCGTGACCGTGGCGATCGGGGCCTCGATCTCGACCAGGATGTGCTCGTAAGCCACCGGGGCTATCATCGACCAAATGGGGATGACTGCGCTTCGCGATTCCTACGGGCGGGTCGCAGACGACCTCAGGATCTCGATCACCGACCGCTGCAATTTCCGTTGCATCTACTGCATGCCGGCGGAAGGTCTCAAGTGGCTGAAGCGCGACGACATCCTGCGCTTCGAAGAGATCACCCGGCTCGCGCGAATCTTCGTGGAGCACTACGGCGTGAGGACGATCCGCATCACAGGCGGCGAACCCCTGGTTCGCATCAAGGTCGAAGAGCTGATCGGCATGATCAACGCCATCGACCCCACGCTCGATATCACGATGACGACTAACGGCGTGCTGCTACGCGACAAGGCCCAGCTGCTCAAGGACGCGGGCCTCAAGCGCATCAACATCTCGCTCGACACGCTCAACATGGAGCGCTTCCACGAGATCGCACGCAGCGATCAGTTCAGCCGCACGATGGACGGCATCCAGGCCGCGCGCGAGGCGGGATTGTGGCCTATCAAGCTGAACATGGTCGTCATGAAGGGCCACAACGACGACGAGGTCGTCGACTTCGCGAGGCTGGCCCGCGACGAGGGCTACGAGGTCCGCTTCATCGAGTTCATGCCGCTGGACGGCGACGGCATCTGGACCAACGAGCAGGTTGTGCCCAGTCTGCGCATACAAGAGCAGATCGAGGATCTCTTTCCACTGGTGCCAGTGGCCGACCCGAGGCCCGGACCGGCGACGCGCTACAAGTTCGCCGACGGCGCGCCCGGAGGCGTCGGCTTCATCTCCTCGGTGAGCCAGGCGTTCTGCACGACGTGCAACCGCATCCGGCTCACCGCCGAAGGCGGCCTGCGCACATGCCTCTTCTCACTGCAGGAGACGCCACTGCGGGACCTCATGCGGTCGGGGGTGTCCGACGAGCATCTCGGCCGCGTCATCGAGACTGCGATCTGGCGCAAGGAGGAGGGACACCTCATCAACAAGCCGGGCTTCATCAAGCCGGCGAAGTCGATGTCGCAGATCGGCGGCTGATTGACTTCTCGCGCCCCGTCTGATCCGTAAGCTAGCCAATCATGCTGCGGCCTGAAGAAGCACAGCGGCCTTTCACCGTCACCGAGCTCGCCAACGAGATCAAGCGCGAGCTCCGCCCGCTGATGGCCCTGCTCGTCAAGGGCGAGGTCAGCGGTATGAAACGTGGGGCGAAGGGCCACTACGGTTTCGCCATCAAAGACGGCCAGAGCCTGATCAACGGCTTCTTGTACGCGAACGATGCGCGTCGCGTCACCACGCTGCCTGAGGACGGGCAGGTCTTCATCTTCCGCGGGCGGGTCGATTTCTGGCCGCAATACGGGACGGTCCGCTTCGTGGTGGACCAGATCGAGTTCGACGACGTCGGCAAGCTCAGGGCGCGGCTGGAGGAGCTGAAACGGCGGCTCGAGGCGGAAGGAGCGTTCGCCGCGGGTCGGAAGCGCCCGCTGCCTTTCTTGCCCCGAGCGGTGGCGCTGCTGACCTCACCCACGGGCGCCGTCATCCACGACCTGCAGGAAACGATCTGGGAGCGCTACCCGAACATGGGCGTGGTCGTCTACCCGGTCCAGGTGCAGGGCGCGGCTGCGCCTGTGAGTGTGGCGCGCGCGCTGAGGCGCTGCAACCACGAGCAGCTGGCAGACGTGATAGTGCTGGCTCGAGGCGGCGGCAGCTTTGAGGAGCTCTACGCCTTCAACACCGAGGTGGTGGCGCGGGCGATCCTCGAATCGCGCCTGCCGGTGGTGACCGCGCTCGGCCACACATCAGACCGCACGGTGGCGGACCTCGTTGGCGACGCGGAATGCCGGACGCCGACCGAGGCCGGCGCGCGCGTAGTGCCGAAGAAGTCGGACCTGCTGCTTCAGCTACGCGAGCGCGGGCGCCGCCTGGATAGGGAGATCACTCAGCGCGTGGCGCGTGCGGCCGACCGGCTGACGAACAAGAGGCAGCGCCTCATCCAACTCTTGCCCGCGCTCGTGCGACAGCGCGTCGAGCGCCTCGCCCGCGCCGCGACGCAGCTCGGCCGGCTGAGCCCGCTGGCCCAGGTCGCTCGCCGCGAGGAGGCCCTTTTGGACCGTGGACGGCGGCTCAACAGCGCGGCCTCCACCCGGTTGGCGCGCAGCCGCAACGCGCTCGCGGCAAGACGGGCGGCAGATCGCCTGGATCGCGCCCTGACGGAGCGCTTCGGCGCCGCCCTTCAAGGCCTCGAGCACAGGCGCCAGCGCCTGGTCGCATTGAGCCCGGACGGCGTCCTGTCGCGCGGTTACAGCATCACGCAGGACGCCGAGTCGGGCGCGGTGCTGCGATCGTCCACTGAGACCGCGGCCAGCCGGCGTGTTCGCATCAGGCTCGGGGCCGGTCGCCTCGGCGCTCGCGTGGACGAGGTCGAGTCTTGAGCGAGGAGTTGACCTACGAGCAGGCGCTCGAGAAGCTGGACGGGAAGCTCAAGCTCCTCGAAGACGGCGACCTATCGCTCGAGGATGCGCTGAAGGCGGTGGACGAGGCGCGCATCTACCTGAAGGTGTGCACTGAGCGCCTGGAGGTCGCGCGCAAGAAGATCGAGATTAGGGCCGAGCCCGAGACGGCCGCCGAGTAATCAGCCCGCCGGTTCGGCGTCGACGAACGGCTTCAGCTGCTCGATGTCGGATTCGGTGAGATCGGCGAACAGCGCCATGTCGTCCGCACGGTTGATGAACCGTATCGGCAAGACGACGTCCCGCTTGAAGAAACCCTCAGGTCGGATGACCACGCCGATGAGCTCACCCTTGTCGAAAAGCACGTCGTCGACGCGGCCCAGCCGGTGACCGGTCGTGCCGAGCATGACGTTCTCGCCGCGGTCGATCTCGATCTCGCCGTCCGGCTTGTTTGCGACTTCCTCTACTTTGGGCAAAGCAAGGCCACCGCCCAGTAGCTCCCCTTCTTCGAGCACCGCCTCCTCCGTCGTCATCACAGGGCGGCGATAGCTGAGGTAAAGGGGTTGGCGGCGGACATCTGGCGCGGATATCGAAAGCGTGACCAGGTCATGGTTGGCCGACTCGACCGCTGCGATCGAGATCACAACCTCGTCGGTGGTGAAGAACTTTTCGGCGGCGAGCATGCGTGCTGCAAGTGACTCCCCGTGCTTCACGACCAGCGATCGGGGAGTGAATCCGTCCTCATCAACGATGAGGCTGACGACTGTTCCGACGGTCACCCCGTCACTGGAGACGACATCCGCGCCCAAGCGGAGGTCGGAGAGCTCAGGCATCAGGCCATTATCCGACAGGCGCTGGCACGTCCCCCGCGGACGCCGACTCGAGCTGCTCGTTCATCACGCGAAGTCGCTGGCTGAGGTTTTTGACGAACTCCAGAAGCACCTCTGGATGTTCGTGCACGATGGCCTGCATCCGGTCGCGCCTCAGCACGCGCGCTGTCGTGTCTTCGGTCGCCTCGGCGCTGGCGGACCTCGGCTGGTCGTCGAAGACCGACATCTCCCCCACCACCTTGCTCGGGCCATGTCGTGCCAGGGTCACCTCGTGGCCGTCGTGGTCGAGGTGCACCCGGATCTCGCCCTCGAGCACCACGTACAGCTCGGCGCCGACGTCACCTTTCCTGAAGATCGACTCGCCCTTGACGTAGTGCCGCGTCACCATCAGGCGGTCGATGCTGGCCAGCTGCTCGAGCGTGAGCGCGCTGAAGAGCGGTACCCGCTTGAGCGCAATCAGTTCCTTCATGTGCTGGCCGGGTCCCAACGATGCCGCTTGCGCGGTCTCCTTGACCCATTTATCGCGGTGGTTAGAGAGTGCTTCGAGCTCGGCATGGGTCAGCGGGCGAGCCGAGCCCGAGTCCAATGACTCGGGATCGAGCAGCTGCGCCAGCGGCCCTGCAAGCCAGCCCGGGCCGAAGTTTATCAGCGTTTCCAGCGCCTCCACCCTGGCCTGCGACTCTTCCGAAAGTAGACCGCGCTCCACCGTGGCGAAGCCC